>DATMYJ010000177.1:0-2050 GCA_035561015.1 Desulfitobacteriaceae bacterium
CATATCAATTCATCAATTCAACAAAGCGCTCTTGTCACCTCACTGAAAACAAAAAACATTACTCCATCTGAAGATAATTGAAAAACTTAAAACTTTATTGAGGTGCTCCATGAAAGATACCAATCCTCCCCGCATAGCGAGAGCTCATCTTTACCTGGAAAACCCGCTTGGCTTAGATTTCCCAATACCAAAATCAGAACCAAACCTTGAAAGCGCAACCCTCTTTAGGATAAAAGAGCCCTCGTCTGAAAAATGCAAAGCGGACAAACACAAAAACAAGCAGCATGATTTCACAATTCCCTCGGACAACTCTTATACCTTTACAATCGCCTAAATATTGGGCAAAAGAAAAGGACAGATATATAAGACAACTTCTTATATCTGATATTCAAGAGCTAACACAAAGGCCTCTTGTTGTCTATTTTGCTCAACTTGATCAAACGATCAATCATACTGACCCTGACGATCTTTCAGAAATATTATCTGATATAACAGTCCGTTATGCGGACATCATAATTCAAACTCCAGGGGGAAACGTTGATGCTGCAGAAAAACTTGTTGGTATTCTAAAACACAAACTTGATAGTTGGCGGATAATTGTGCCTAGTTGGGCAAAATCAGCAGGAACCGTCATTGCATTATCCGCTCAAGAAATCATAATGGGTGTTAATTCTGAACTAGGCCCAATAGACCCTCAGTGGATTGCCAATGGAATCTCAATTCCATGTGATATTTTAGGAAATGATCCAACCCAGCCATTTCATATTAGAGAAATGGCTAAAATGTTTGTACAAAGGAATAAAGCACTTGCCAAAGATCTCTTAGAAACAGGAATGATGCAAGATCAAGAAGAATCATATATTGAAGAAGCATTAGCCAAAATATCTAGCGCTTCCGGCTATAATTCGCATGGCGCAGTAATTGATTACGAAGAAGCAAAATCCATAGGTTTATCTGTTAATTATTTGGACTATAACGATGAATTATGGAAAAAAATCTGGCTTCTCTATTGTCTATATGATTATGACACTAAAGCTAAAGGTATAGGGAGAGTTATTGAAGGTGTAAAATTAAGTATAGCCAGGCCAAAATAACATACCAATTTACTAAACAAATGGCCTCGTGCATCCGGCTTGTTATGCTCTTCGCAGTTTTTCCTCAAGTTTGTAGACGATCGTATCTGTCACGAGATCTATGTCACCCCGATCGCAACTCTTGAAGTCAATACCTACTATATCCTTAGGTATACCCTGGAAAGGAGTATCGTCAAGATAGATTGGAATTACGGCAGCATCATCAACACGGGGCGTAAAAATCTCCCTCTCGAACGTCGGCCAAATCTTTTCTGCGTGATATGAGTCGAGCAGGCAGACAACATACCTCGCCTTACTTCCGAAGATTTCCTTGAACTGCTGAGACCAAGCTGTACCAAGGTAATTCGCTTCATAGTACTCATCGTAGAAGGTAGTACAGTCTAAGATTTCTAGTAGATCCACGATTGTCTTTGCAAGGGCTCTGTTTTCGCCAGCGAACGAGATAGCAAAATCCCAATCAAAGGTGAGCAGATCATCTCTGAACCCACAGTCTTTTCGCATTTCCTCCCAATCGAGATGCTGCAAATAGTAAAAGAAGGCTGGGTCCTCAATCGCAAATGTCTTCGTATCAGCATTGTAGTAGAAGTATCGATCACAAATGGGCTTCGACTCCAATACGATAGTGATGCGTCGCTCTTTGATGTTGTTGATGCTCCCCCTAACGTCTGGGTGTGCGTTTGCCAACTCGTTGATATCTGCGATTGAGCTCCCCTGTGCCGCTATCAAACGAAGCAGTCGAAAGTAGGGGTCGTTCGTAGGCCGGAAGGGAACTCGCCCCACAAAGCTGTATCACTTGGATTTAGAGATTTCAAAACATAAACTCATCCAAGGAGGTACAACACATGAAAACAACGCGATTCACCACAGATCAGATCATCGGAGTTCTGAAGGAAGCAGAAGGCGGTATGCCGCCAAAAGAACTCTGCCGGAAATATGGGATGAGCGAAGCGACCCTG
>DATMYJ010000178.1:0-2800 GCA_035561015.1 Desulfitobacteriaceae bacterium
AAGTAAAACCTTCCTCAATAAATAACCCGGTTTCCCTGGCCTGGAATTCATCGTAACCAGTGAGGCCCGATTCTCTGGGGCAGTTTTTTTGATATATAATGAAAGGTACAGGTTCGGAGGTATGGGTCCTGAGAGATATAGGAGTCGGGTGGTCGGGCAGCAGCAACAGTTTATAATCACGATATTTCTCCATACCATCCAGAAGGGCGGCGACGACTTGTTCATCGATTAATTCTATTGCTTTTACCTTATTATCTATCTCTGCTCTATGTCCGCATTCATCGGGTGCTTCAATATGCAGATAGACAAAATCCTGGCCGGCAGCCAATTCCTGCAGCACGGCCTCAGCTTTTCCCCGGAAATTAGTGTTAATATTTCCGGTTGCTCCTTCTACTTCTGTGGAGCGGAGTCCGGCACAGATTCCGATACCTTTGATCAGATCAACTGCCGAGACCACTGATCCATGGAGACGATACTTGTCGTAAAAACTTGTCAAGGCTGGTTTTTTGCCTTCTCCCCAGAGCCAAATGGAGTTTGCCGGCCGCAGTCCCCGCTTAATTCTGGCTTTATTTATGGGGTGCTCTTGCAGAAATTTGTTGCTTCCAGTCATCATCTCCAAAAGTAACTGGTTACGCTCGCCTTTGGGCAGATATTCAGAGATTTTTCTATCTAAAATATCATGGGGTGGTACCAGATTTAAGCCAAGTGGTCCTTTGTCCCAGATCAGGCAATGGCGATAACTTACGCCGGGATAATAGCGGAAAGAGGCAGTCTTAAAATGTCTGTTCACCTCAGCAATCAGTACCCGAGCTTCCTCAGTGGTTATTTCATCGGCACTGTAGTCCAGCATGGTTTTATCAGCATAGTTTTCTTCATCTGACAAAGTAACGAGATTACATCTGATGGCAACATCACTTTCTGAAAGCTCTATGCCCATGCTGACTGCTTCCAAAGGAGAGCGTCCGGTATAAAAAATCCTGGGATTATAACCCATAACCGATAAATTAGCGGAATCGCTGCCTGGCGGTATACCTTCGGGGATGGTTTGGACCATACCTGCTTCGCCATGCTGCGCCAGATAATCGATATGCGGTTTGTGGGCAAACTGCAAAGGTGTTTTATGATTAAGCTGCGGGATGGGGTAATCAGCCATTCCGTCGCCGAGAATTACTACATATTTCATATTCTAGCCCCTTTTCTGTATGCTTTGGCGCTTACTGGGCATCAGTTTCAAAGCGAATAACATTATGAATAGTCAGAACTTTATTATAAGCCCGAACAGAGTTCAAGGCTTCCTGCAGCTGGCCTTCACGGCAGGGGTGAGTGAGCAAGACCAGTTCGGCTTCCTTGTTTTCCCGGGGTTTTTGGATAATTGAGGCAAAACTGATATTGGCTTCCGCAAACAGAAGGGCTAAATTGGCTAAAACCTTGGGTTCATCTTTAACCAATAAACGGATATAGAAAGCAGTGACAAACTCACTGGATTTTTTTATTGGCAGCTGCTGATAGCAGGAACAATTCATAGTTGATGTTGCTTGAGACGCTATATTACGAATAACCTGAATAAGGTCAGCGACCACAGCGCTGCCGGTCGGCAGGGAACCGGCGCCCCGGCCGTAGAACATTGTTTCTCCCACTGCATTACCCACGACATAGATAGCGTTAAAGACACCATTGACAGAGGCCAGCGGATGAGCTTTGGGCAATATGGCCGGATGGACACGTATTTCTATGCCCTCGTCCAGATGTTTGCCCACAGCTAACAATTTGATTGTGCACCCCAGTTCAGCTGCATACTGGAGATCAGCTCTGGTTATCCTGGATATTCCTTCTACATAGACATCGGATAGTTTTACCCGGGAATTAAAGGCAATAGAAGCCATAATTGCCAATTTGCGGGCTGCGTCCAGCCCTTCGACATCTGAAGTAGGATCTGCTTCGGCGTAGCCCAGTTTTTGGGCTTCGGCCAGAACCTCATGATAATCTCGGCCCTGGTCCGCCATTGCTGTGAGAATGTAGTTGGTTGTACCGTTAATGATGCCAATAATTTTTGTGATGCGATTGGCGGCTAAAGATTGTCTTAAGGCAGCGATGATAGGAATTCCTCCGGCAACACTGGCCTCAAAATAGAGGTCTCGGCCTTCTGCTTTAGCGATCTCCAGCAGTTCCTGGCCGTGCAAGGCCAGTAAATCTTTGTTGGCTGTAATCACATGTTTGCCGTTGCGCAGGGCTTTTAAAATATGGCTGCGGGCTGGCTCAATGCCGCCCATAACTTCAATTACAATATCTATTTCCGGGTCCAAAAGAATCTCGTCTGCTTTATCTGTCAGGGCAAAATTTCCGGCGATTTTTTGTGGTTCCTGAGGATTTAGAACAAGTACCCGTTTGATGATAATATCACTTTGGGTTCTGATTCTTATATCTTGAGCATTTTGCTGCAGGATGCTCACAACACCGCTTCCGACAGTGCCTAAACCCAAAATACCTACATTTATATTCCGCATTCCCTAATCACACTCCTTAGTATGTGTACATTTGTTTATTTATAGTGGACATTATAGCCGGATTCTGGGATTTTGGCAAGGTCTTATTTTCAGGAATGACATGCTAACTACTGCTGTAAGGATTGACACATCAAGTGCTATAATATAGACTAGATAACAAATATTATTAAATATAGTGCGAGATTCAATATTATGCGATGTTCTGAACATTGTTTAAGTGTACCTAAAGATCGTGGGTAGAAACCCATGCGGAAGGTTCCACGTTTAAGGAGCTACGCAGGGTTTTTCGTTTTATA
>DATMYJ010000179.1:0-3597 GCA_035561015.1 Desulfitobacteriaceae bacterium
GATTAGCAGAGTAACGA
Source organism: Desulfitobacteriaceae bacterium (assembly GCA_035561015.1). Lineage (GTDB taxonomy): Bacteria > Bacillota > Desulfitobacteriia > Desulfitobacteriales > Desulfitobacteriaceae > UBA2264. Next base: position 18 of record DATMYJ010000179.1, read on the forward strand.
TGAAATCCTTATTTTGAAGATAGCTCCAGATTCTCTGGAGCAAATATGGCTTGATGGCTTAATAATATAAGAAGGCAGAAATGCCCGATTCTCTTAATTTACACTCGCCACGTAAAATAATAAAGCACCGGAATTCCGCTTCCAGTGCCACTTTTTTCGTATGGGGTGGATGAGGGGACTTGAACCCCCGAATGCCGGAGCCACAACCCGGTGCGTTAACCACTTCGCCACATCCACCATATTTTATTTAGCCTGATCAACAATATTATAATAATCAGATGGTGCGCCTGGAGAGATTCGAACTCCCGACTCTCTGCTTAGAAGGCAGATGCTCTATCCAACTGAGCTACAGGCGCTCACTAACGGGTAAGTCGAACTTCCGGACTTATAGCCACCTTTTTCAGATCAAAATCTTCACCTGAATCTGACTTCCGACCTCAGACTTCCGACTTCTTTTATGGTCGGGGCAGAGGGATTTGAACCCCCGGCCTCCTGCTCCCAAGGCAGGCGCGCTAGCCAAACTGCGCTATGCCCCGATTAGGCGCTTAATCAGTATAGCGTAATTTTATTATTTCGTCAAGATTTTGAAATTCACCAAACTATTTTTTGCATACCTTTTGTTTTTTTCTCATCTTCCCTGATTTTAAGTTCCTGCAGGATGGGCAGGGCTTTTCGAAAGGCCTGGGCCCGATGACTGATCTCGTTTTTCTGAGCAGAACTTAGCTCAGCCATGGTCCGGCCTAAATCCGGCAGGTAAAAGACAGGATCATAGCCAAAGCCACTCTCCCCCTGGCGCTGGCGCAGGATCTTCCCTTCCACCTTACCTTCCACGAGGTATTCCTCTTCGTCCGGAGTCACAATAGCCAAAGAACAGCGAAAACGTGCCCCCCGCTTTTCCTCAGGCATATCCTGCATAAGCAAAAGCAGTTTATCGATATTTTTAGTGGCATTACCCTGTTCCCCGGCAAAGCGGGCCGAATAGATACCTGGGGCGCCATTCAGAGCCTCAACTTCCAGCCCCGAATCATCAGCCAGGGTCACCAACCCTGTCTTTTTCATCGCCTCCCTGGCCTTGAGAGCTGCATTTTCAGCAAAAGTCTGTCCCGTTTCCTCGATTTCTTCCCAGTCGGGAAAGTCCAGCAGAGAACAAACTTCAATATCCGAGTCAGCCAATAGTTCCTGGAATTCCGCTGCCTTGCCCTTATTCTGAGTTGCCAATAATATTTTCATGCCGGAGACTGATTTTTAACAAATCAGCCTGGTCACCACCCTTCTATGAATTAAGCGCCAGGGCTGCTGCCTGAGCAGCCATTAACTCCCGGATCCCTTTTTCCGCAAACAGTAAAAACAAATCCAAATCTTCCCGGTCGAAAGTCACGCCTTCTGCCGTTCCCTGGAGTTCCACAAACCTGCCCGACCCGGTCATAACGACATTCATATCCACATCCGCCTGCGAGTCTTCCGCATAGGCCAAATCCAGGACAGTTTCCCCCTTGATTTTGCCCACCGACACCGCCGCCAGGGTATCTAACAGAGGACTTTCCTTAACGTTTTTCTTTTTCATGAGATAGCGGATAGCATCAGCCAAGGCCACGTAAGCACCGGTGATCGAGGCAGTACGGGTCCCTCCATCGGCCTGCAAAACATCGCAATCGATCCAGATCGTCCGCTCCCCCAATTTCCTGGGATCCACTACCGAGCGCAATGCCCGGCCAATCAGGCGCTGGATCTCCATCGTCCGCCCTGTCAGTTTGCCTTTGGTAGCCTCCCTCTGGGTTCTGTTATGAGTCGCCCGGGGCAACATGGCATATTCCGCCGTAACCCAGCCTTTGCCTGAGCCTTTTTGGAATATCGGCACTTTTTCCTCAATGCTGGCCGTACATAAGACTATAGTATCACCTACTTCGATTAGTACGGATCCTTCCGGTATTTTGGTAAAATTGCGGGTTATTTTAATGGGTCTGAGTTCATCAAAGGCCCTGCCGTTCAATCGCTGCATTCCATTACCTCTTTCCATGTAGTAGATTTTAGATACTCTCCTGCCCAAAAACCCCGATGAGGGCATAAAGCCGCCGGAGAGGATCATAACGTAATTCTCTGAGAAAACAAAAACCGGTAATTTGCCCGGTCCGCCGGATATGCATACCTGGTTCGGTACAGGGAAAAGGTTTATCCCCGATCCGAATATGTTCCTCATCCAGAAAACTGATCGCTAAATCAGCCTTAATCAGAGCTTTGACCTGCTCTTCCAGTTGGCTGCAATCCAGATCCGGTTTCTCCGGAAACTCCAGCACAAAACCATGTCTGACTGTTCTGTGCGCAGCAGGTGGAACCGAAGGCATCTCGGCCAGGATCATAGCGGTCAGATCCTCGGCACTATGGGCCATCCGCCGGTATCTCAGGGATTCAAAAACAATCCGGGCGAGAGCTTCCGGATCTGAACCAAATATTGTTGGCCTGGTAACGATAATTTCCTCTCCGATCCCGATCAGAACCTCGGCATTAAACCCTAATAAGGGGTAAAGCAGTTCGAAATGTTCGATAACCACCCGACGGCCCGCAAGGACTGCTTTTTTGACTGCTTCCGCCAGCAGCCAGGGCTGAATAAAGGCCGTCTCAAAAAGGACATCCAGATGATAGCCGGGAAGGCGAAAATTACCCCCCTCAAAATCAGCCAGCAGAGACAAAGGCCGGGTATAGATCCCCTTATTATCATTCGTTAATTCCAGCCCCGGAAACATTCCCCGAATAAGCAGAGACTTGCCGGCCCCGGCATCTCCCAGGACCCCGATCAGCTTATCTTCCGGACAAGTATAACGTTGCTGCAGGATATCACCCAAAATAAGAAGGCGTTTTTTGCCTCTGGGAACAAAATATTCTGCCTGGGCCAGATAATCAGACACAAACTTCATTGGCAAGCACCCTCACCTCACTCCAGGCTGGTCTGACAATTTAATACTTAGTGCCAAACCGTCTCCCAAAGGAAGAATACTGGTTTGCAGCCGGGGATCATGACAGAGCTGATACAGAAATTCCCTGATCCCGCTGACCAGGCGGTTATACTTCAGATCAAAAACCGCCCCCGGAACTACCCAGCCCCGGAAGAGGACATTATCAACCACCAGCAGCCCGCCCTCTTGGAGCAAAGGATAGACTAATTCCAGATATTCCAGATACTCGCCTTTAGCGGCGTCAATAAATATGAAATCAAACTTGCCCTCCAGAGCAGGTAAAATAACACGGGCATCTCCCGGCAAAGCCGTGATCCGCGCGGCTAGCCCCGCCCTTTGGAAATATTCCAGAGCTCTGCCCAAGCGGTCTCTATTGAGATCGATCGTTGTTATGTGGCCGCCTCCGGGAGCAGAAGCCCGGGCCAGCCACAAGGTCGAATAGCCGATAGCTGTCCCGATTTCCAGGATTTTGCGGGCTTGGCTGGTTTGAATCAAGGCAGCCAGATAATTACCTACTGCCGGTGTAATAATCGGAATAGTTTCCTGCAGCGCCTGAACCTCCATTTCTTTCAGCAAAGCGTCCCGTTCAGGGATCATATTTTCCAGGAAGCTCTCCAAGGCAAACGAAT
>DATMYJ010000180.1:0-6391 GCA_035561015.1 Desulfitobacteriaceae bacterium
GTATTATTCTTCTTCGATATTTTTCGTATAGCCACATTCTGAGTTGGCGCAGACATAGCGCTTCTGGCGCTTGGACTGTTTGATAATCATATAATGACCGCACTGCGGACATGGTTCAGGTGCCGGCATTTCCCAGGAAATAAAGTCGCACTCCGGATAGGCGGTACAGCCGTAAAATTTACGGCCCTTTTTGGAGCGCCTGATGACTAAAGGCTGAAAACACTTGGGACAATTTATACCTATTTCCTCCAGAAATGGTTTGGTATTGCGGCACTGCGGAAAATTGGGACAAGCCAAAAATTTGCCATAACGCCCCATTTTGACTACCATATGGCAGCCGCAATTTTCACACACCTGATCTGATACCTGATCTTCGATCTTGACTTTTCCTATGCATTCTTCCGCCTGCGCCAGGTCATGGGCAAAAGGCCCATAGAAATCTCTGATTACATTTTTCCAGGGAGTCTGGCCTTCCTCGATATCATCAAGTTTTTCTTCCAGATTAGCTGTAAACTCCAGATTGACAATATCCGGGAAGAAATCCTTTAATAAAGCCAAGACTATTTCTCCTAATTCCGTAGGGATAAATTGTTTGGCTTCCTTGACTACATAACCTCGTGTCTGAATAGTCTCGATGGTCGGAGCATAAGTACTCGGCCGGCCAATACCTTCCACTTCCAGTTTGCGTACCAGAGAAGCCTCGCTATAGCGTGGGGGGGGTTCTGTGAAATGTTGTTTTTCCTGGATATTATTTAGAGTCAATTTCTCCTGATCTGACAGGGGCAAGGTATAGGATAGGCCGTCGTTATCCGACTTTTCAACCTCAGTATCCTCACCCTCATCACGTGTTTCCTCATAAACAGCCAGATAACCCGGAAAACGTATCTGCGAGGCATTAGCTCGAAAAAGGCAGTCTCCCCCCAGGATATCCACTGTTAAAGTATCAATAAGCGCTGAACTCATCTGACTGGCAAGAAAGCGCTCCCAGATCAAGCGGTATAAGCGCAGTTGATCCCTTTTCAAAAATTCCTTTAAAGAGTCCGGAGTGCGTGTCAGGGATGTCGGCCTGATTGCTTCGTGGGCTTCCTGGGCCCGACCTTTATTACGGTATTGGCGCGCTGCCGCAGGATAATACTCAGCCCCAAAATGAGCTAAGATCCAGGCTTTACCTTCTTCCTGAGCCGATTCGGCAACTTTAACTGAATCGGTACGCATGTAGGTTATAAGACCAACGCTTCCCTCTTTGCCCAGATCGATACCCTCGTAGAGTTGTTGGGCCAGCATCATCGTTCTCTTTGCTGAAAAATTCAATCTTCTGTGAGCATCCTGCTGCAGACTGCTGGTTGTAAAAGGAGGGGAGGGTTGTTTTCTTTTTTCCTTGGTGCGTACATCCCTGATGGTAAATTCCGCCCCTTGCAGTTCCTTAAGAATTGCCTCCATCTCTTCCCGGGTGGAAATTTCGATTTTTTGCAGCTGCTTTTTTATTAATTTAGCCGGAAAAATACCGCCTGAAAACTCCAATAAAATTGTCAGGGTCCAGTATTCCTGTGGTTCAAAGGCACTGATCTCTTCTTCACGGTCAGCGATCAGACGCAAGGCCACAGACTGAACCCTGCCTGCGCTGAGGCCCTTTTTCACTTTGCGCCAAAGCAAGGGGCTTAACTGGTAGCCAACCAAACGATCTAAAATCCGGCGGGCTTGTTGCGCATCTACCCGCCACATATCAATATGGCGGGCATTTTTGACGGCAGCCAGAATTGCTGGTTTGGTTATCTCATGAAACTCAATCCGGCATTTTTCCTCCGTGTTTACTCCCAGCAAATAACTGAGATGCCAGGCAATGGCTTCCCCCTCCCGATCGGGGTCAGATGCCAACAGTACCCTGACAGCTCCTTTAGCCGCTGATCTTAATTCTTTAATTAGATTGCCTTTACCCCTGATAGCAATATATTTTGGCGTAAAATCATGCTCAATATCTACCCCTAACTGACTTTTGGGCAAATCACGCAGATGGCCCATAGAAGCTTTTACAATATACCGACTTCCTAAAAATTTACTTATTGATTTGGCCTTGGCCGGGGACTCTACAATTACCAGAGTCTTGGACATAAATCACCTCAAATAAACAACTTAGAAACCAAGCATTATCTTACCTTCTTTTCCCTGTTATGTCCAGCACCTCCGAGCCAAGATATAGAATTGGCCGGGAAGTTGTTCTATTTTTCCGCTTAGCTGAAGCTCCAGCAAACTCAAAGCCACACTGCCGGCAGGCTGGGAAGATTGCATAACAATTTGGTCTATGTGTAAGGGGATATCACTCAGAAAATCCAATATTTCCTGACTTTTGCCGGAATCTATATCTGCTGCAGCCCCGGAATCTTGTTTGTTTATTACCCTATTTTTGTTGCCGGGCTGATTATCGGCCTGTAACGAGCTAAAATTCGACCACAAAGGAATTTCAGCCCAAATATCTTCTATACCTTCCGCTAGTCTGGCTCCTGCACGCAGCAAGTGATGGGTGCCTTTGCTCATTTCGCTGAAAATCGGCCCGGGAACAGCAAAAACCTCACGTCCTTGTTCCAGAGCAAAATCCACTGTGATCAGAGCTCCGCTTTGAGACGCTGCCTCCACCACTACTACTCCGCGCGCACAACCGCTGATCAGACGATTACGGGCCGGAAAATGATGCGCTTCCGGGGCAGAACCCGGAACAAATTCACTGAGCAGAGCCCCATTTTCCATGATATTTTGGGCCAGCCGGCGATTTTCCGGCGGATAAATCCGGTCCAGACCGTTTCCCAGGAAGGCCAAGGTTTCCCCTTTTACAGCCAAGGCTCCTGAGTGGGCTGCCGTATCGATACCCCGGGCTAAGCCGCTGACGATCACAATCCCCTTAGCAGCAGCTTCCCGGGCCAAATAGTCAGCCGCCGCCCGGCCGTATGCAGTGGCCCGCCGGGAACCAACAATGGCCAGAGCCTCCCGGGCCGGCCGCAACTGCCCTTTATAATAGAGGATTGGCGGAGCATCAGCCAACTCAGCCAGCAAACGGGGGTATTTATCCTCCTCGGGTATCACCATAGAAATCCCCTGGTGATTTAAACTTTCCGCCACCCCTGCCCGATCGATTTCTTTTCTTCCGGCCAGGACCTTTAAAGCCCAGGGCGCCTTGCCCCAAGTCAAATAATCTTCAAGAGGAGCCTGCCAGGCGGCCTGGGCGCTGCCGAAGTGAGCAATCAGCAGGCGCAGTCTCTGACTTCCGATACCCGGTAACAGCCGCCAGGCGGCCCGACTTTGTTTTTCCATCTCGCTGAACATTTCTATCTTTCGCCCCTCCATACCGAAATACAAAGCATAAGACCCAAAGTTCGTTCTTAAATATCCCACTCTGCACTTCGCTGTTAATCATCAAACATAAGATTGTCTTCGGGGCATAGCTGGATTTTCCCTTTGTAGAAAATTGTCAGAAAAAACCAAATAACGCAAACTTGTGCTGTAAAATAAGGAAAGGAATCTGCTTATTGAAGAGAGGTATATATGTTTTTCTTTAAGAAAGGGGCCGATTCAAAATTTACTTTTGAATCGGCCCCAATAAATCTTACCCTGCCAGGCGTTTCAGAGCTGCCACAAGACAGCTTGCCAGCACGGCGTAATCCTCTGTGGGCAAAATCCGGGCAGCAGAAGCATCAAACAAAATATTGGCTGAGGCCCCAAACTCTTCGTCACTGCCCCATAAGATCAGGGTAACCGGTATCCGGGGAAAAACATCGATTGTGACCGCGGCATCTCCATAGGCTGCCTCTTTTCCCCCGATACGGGCAGCGACCTCAAGTAAACGTCGGGGTGACGATCCAAACAGCCTGGCCAAAGGCAGAACAGCTCTCTGGTTAAAAGGCTCGATATAGATATTCCCGCCGGACAATTCTTTAAAGGAGATAAGCTTTCCTGTCCTGACTGTTTCTGTCCTATCAGCCAGGTAGTGCAGGATCAATATCTGCATGAAGACAGGTAGTTCTTCGGCAGCAGACTGCTGCCACAGGAATTTGCCCGATGGATATTCAACTTCCAATTGTTGGCCCAGAAAATCGATCTGAAAACGATCCCCCTTGAGACTATAGCCGGAATATTGTTTTATATCCTCCAGGGAACAATCCTGGAACTTCTTCAGGGCCATTTGCAGGGCAGGAGCATAATTCATGGGCTGACTTCCTTTCTCGGCTCCAAAGCCTGAAAAATATCTTGCAATAACAAGGCATCTTCTTCAAGATTGGGACTCTCACAGATTACCAATCCTTCGACAGCAAAGGTCTGCAAGGCTTTCAGCAAGGCAGTGTATTCCAAATCCGACTCCCTGAGAACCAGATGGCGTTTTTCACCCTTGGGGCCATACTCGATACCCGAAATATGGAAATGAGCATTCTTGTTCCAGCGCTCCCCCAGAGCTTCGGCAGTTTCTTCCAATATATAACAAAACTCATCGTAGCTGTTTTCATGTCCATTACTGCGAGCATGCAGATGAGCAAAATCTATACAGGGCAAGACACCGGGTATGAGCTGGGCCAAGCTGAGCATCTCCTGCAGATTACCAAACTGAGTCCCTTTGCCGGTTGTTTCCGGCCGCAAGATAACTTTGTTGCCTTCGGTATCCAGTACTTCCCGAATCTCGCTGATCTCCTGCACTACCCGTTCCAAAACCAGTTTGTGATCATCATCATGATAAAAAGCCGGGTGGAATATCACACTGCGAGCCCCTAAAACCCTGGCAATGCGAGCGGTATGTAAAATTCTCTGCTTGCTGGCGGTAATTTTGCTGCTTTCGCGGGAATTAAGGTTAATCCAGTAAGGACCATGACAACTCAAGGCAATTCCTTCTTCCAGGGCAACCTGTGCCACCAGCTGGGCCCTTTCCTCTCCCATCCTGACTCCTTGCACAAATTCCAATTCCATAGCTCCCAGCTGCAGTTCATGGATACGTCTGATCCCGCTTTCACTGGTTCGTTCTCCTGCCGAATGCGGTACCCCGGCAGTTCCAAACAATAGCGGCAATTGCTTCCCTCCCCGCTTGTTTCTTTAGATTCTATTATAACACCTCGGTCCTTTTTCTGCCGCTAACCGTTCTTAAGCTTTACTGATTTGCCGGGCAAACACAGTAAAGCCCCTTATCCTCTTTGGCAGATAAGGGGCAATAACCGTGATATTATGAGATTTCAGCTTATCTGATGACTCTTACTTTTAAAACGCCGTCAATTCCTTCGATTTTCTTGATCATATCTGCACTTAAAGGTGCCTCAACATCCAGCATGCAATAAGCCCATTCTCCCTTGCTCTTATTGATCATGTCAGGAATATTGATGTTGTCACCAGCCAGGGCTGTGGTAAACTGACTTAACATATTCGGTTTGTTTCTGTAATTAATGGCAATACGACTGGTATAATTACATACTCCCAGATCACAGTCCGGATAGTTTACGGAATTTTTAATGTTGCCGTTTTCCAGGAAGTCCATTAATTGATTAACTGCCATAATGGCACAGTTATCTTCCGATTCATTAGTAGAAGCTCCCAAGTGAGGAATAGCGACAACACCATCCACACCTGCTACCTTATTATTAGGGAAATCTGTGATATATTTTCTGATTTTACCCGATTTCAGAGCTGCAATCATATCTTCATCATTTATCAGGGAATCCCTGGAAAAGTTCAGTACTACTGCTCCGTCCTGCATAACATCCAAAACATCCTTATTGATCATACCCTTAGTTTTGTCAGACGCCGGCACATGAACTGAAACATAATCACATTCACGGCATACTTCCTCCAAAGATTTGCCAGGCTTAATATTCCGGGAAAGCTTCCAGGCCGCTTCCACTGAAATAAAGGGATCATATCCGATAACTTCCATATCGAGAGCATAAGCAGCATTAGCAACTAAAACACCAATAGCCCCGAGCCCAATTACACCTAGTTTCTTTCCCTTAATTTCAGTACCAGCAAACTTGGCTTTAGCTTTTTCAACCAGTTTGGCGAGATCCGGTTCATCCTTGGAGGCAGTTACCCAGTTAATTCCTCCAACAATGTCACGAGCGGCGAGCATTAAGCCGGCAATAACGAGTTCTTTAACCCCATTAGCATTTGCTCCCGGAGTATTGAACACTACGATTCCGTTTTCAGCACACTTGTCCAGCGGGATATTGTTAACTCCGGCTCCGGCTCTGGCGATAGCCAGCATGGACTTAGGCAGATCCAGTTCATGAACGCTGGCGCTTCTGACCAGGGCGGCGTCGGCATCGCTGAAATTATCGACTTTTTCATAATTGGCAGTAAGTAAGTCTAAGCCCACGTTCGCTATCGGATTCAAACAGTTTACTTTAAACATATGGCACCCCTCAATATC
>DATMYJ010000181.1:0-3988 GCA_035561015.1 Desulfitobacteriaceae bacterium
GGCTTGAAGGAAACCATTGTAATTTTTGATCTGGAAACAACAGGATTAGATTTGTATTATGATGAAATTCTTGAATTTGGGGCATGGCGAATTGAAGAGGGCAAGAAGCCGGTAAGTCTGCAATTTTTGGTTTGTCCCAGGCAAGAAGTAACGAATAGAGTTTTGAAACTGACCGGAATCATAAGGGAAGAACTTGCTTGCGCCGGGACTTTGGAGGAACATCGTGAGGAAATATTCAATTTCTTTCAGGATGCCGTACTTGTAGGACATAATATTGAGTTTGATCTGCGTTTTCTGCAGAGAGGTCTGAGATGTGATTTTAATCAGGAATACTGGGATACCTTAGAGCTGGCTCGGATTTTTTTCCCAGCACTCGGACATTATCGCCTTTCGGTGTTGGCTGAAAAATTGGATTTAGCCTTACCGGATGACTTCTCATTTCATCGAGCCCTGACAGATGCTTGGATTACTTGGAAATTATTAGAGGCTTGTTGGCATAAAGGTAAAGAATATGATCTAAGTTTTTATGATCAGGCAAAGAGGTTGCTGGAGGGCTGGAAAGGGGCAAAATTTCTTGCTCTTTTACACCAGGAAATCACTCGCAGTTTTCCTGAACGACTCATATATACGGATGTTGTAACCAGACCTGGGGAAGAAGGTTTGTTTGTTGAAAATGTTTTCCAGGATGAAGTTCCGACAGAGGCAGAATGGGTTCTCCGGTCCTTTTCGTCGGGTGGAATTCTGCAGGAGATTCTCAGCGGTTACGAAAGCAGGCTGGGACAAATAAGGATGGCTGAATCTGTTGTGGAGGGTCTGACTAACTCCCAACATATAGTAGTTGAAGCAGGCACTGGAACAGGTAAGTCATTTGCCTATCTGCTGCCCGCGCTCTGGTGGGCCAGGAAAACAGGCCAAAAAGTAGTTGTGGCTACCCATACTATACCTCTGCAGGAACAGCTTTATCAAAAAGATTTGCCAGTCTTGGCGCAAATACTGCCCTTTTCTTTTCGAAGCGTTATACTAAAAGGCAAAGGAAATTATTGCTGTTTGAAAAAATGGGCCGGGACACAAGCTAATCCAAGTGAGCTGAGCACGCAAGACCGTCTGGCGGCACTTTCTGTTCTTTCCTGGTTAAGAGAAACTGAGACAGGAGATCTTCAGGAACTGCCCCAAACTGACATCATACAGAAAATTCGCTTTAAAATAAGCGCAGAAACTGAAAATTGTGATCATCAGAGATGCCCAAGGGCAGGAATCTGTTTTCTGTTCAGAGCACGAAAAAGAGCAGAAAATGCAGATCTGGTGATTGTCAATCATTCCTTATTATTTTCCGATCTTAAGACAGACTATAAAGTATTGCCTGAATATCGCTATTTAGTGGTTGATGAGGCTCATCACCTTCATAGCTCAGCTCTGGAACAATTGGGGAGTGAAATGAGTCTGGATAAAGTCGAGCGTCTCCTGGAAAAAGTATACCGCCCTCAAGGGCAATGCTTTTATCTTAGCTTTAAGTTGCGGCAAGGCTATTACGCGGCATTAGTTACGTCAGCAGCCTGGGATGTTTTTACCCAAAAACTGGAAGAAATCCCGAAAGAATGTGAAGCTGTTCTGGAGCAGGTTCGGGAACTGTTTTTGTTTTTTGCTAAAATCCTTAACAAACAACAGACCTTGCGTCTCATAAAAGCTTTTAAACAGGAAAATTGGTGGTCTGCTCTGGCAATACAAGCAGAGAATCTCATGGGCAGGCTGTCTCAGCTTGTTTTCAGTCTGGAAGGTCTGAATAAGGTTTTGGCTGCCGAAGACACCGATGAGTTGGATAGTTTGCGTCGCGAACTTGCCGGATACCAGAGAGATTTAGAAGGTTTTAAAGAGACTCTCTCTTTTTTACTAAATATTGAAGACATAATGAGGGTTACCTGGTTGGAATACAAGAGTGTTATCTGTTTAAAATCTTCTTTTGTTGATGTCAGTCAAATTCTCAATGATAAAGTTTTTTCTCGTTTGAATAGTGCTATCTTAACCTCGGCAACACTCAGTATAGCCGGCTCCTTCCGACACTATTTGCAGGAGGTCGGTTTGCCTAAAAGTACATTAGCATTGCAGGTTGCTTCCCCCTTTGATTTTGGCGAGCAGATGAGTTTGTATGTTGTGAAGGATCTCTGGAAAAGTCAGGAGGCAGAAGGGATAATTGCTGCTAAAATTGCCGAATTCGTAGCTGAAATCGCTCAGCACTTGAGAGGAAGGACCCTGGTTTTATTTACTTCGCATCGTTTATTGCAGGCTGCCTATATACCTTTACTCAGACACCTGGAAAAATCTGATCTCAATCTACTGGCTCAGGGAATTGATGGCGGCAGAAGTACGATTTTAGGAGAATTTTTACGAAATCCTGGAAGTGTACTTTTGGGTGCCACCAGTTTTTGGGAGGGTATAGATATTCCCGGTCAGGCTTTATCCTGTGTTATTCTGGTTAAATTACCTTTTTGGCCGCCTTCTCTGCCCCTGATCGAAGCCAGGTCCGAATTATTGCAGTCCCAGGGCAGAAATCCCTTCTGGGAATTTATGCTGCCAGAAGCAGTGATAAAATTTAAACAGGGATTCGGAAGACTGATACGCTCTAAAACGGACCGCGGATTTGTAATTTTGCTCGATGACCGAGTTATTAGTAAACGCTATGGGAGCATGTTTCTTTCTTCACTTCCCCTGGAAACACACAGACGTGGTGACGGAAAACAGGTTTTGGAAAAAATTGAAACCTGGATTGAAAATGAAACCGCTGGGGGAGCGCTTTTCTAAACTTCCCAAAGATGGTACACTAGAGAAAATCAAAGGAGGAGGTTAAATTTTAGGTGAAACAATATCCAATATCCCGTGATGGGTGGCCGTATCTGGTGATACTTTTAGTCCTGATGTTCATCAGTTATTTATTATGGCCGTGGCTTGTAATCATCCCAGGCCTGCTTTTTCTTTTTGTTTTGTTTTTTTTCCGTAATCCAGAGCGTGCTGTTCCCGGTGATGAACTGGACCTGGTGTCACCTGCAGATGGTGTGGTTATGGATGTTGAAAGAGTATATGAAGATAAGTTTCTTAAGGGAGAAAGCATTAGAATTCGGATATTTCTAAGCATATTCAATGTTCATGTTAATCGTTCGCCGATGGCTGGTAAAGTGGTGTTCCGGACTTATCGTGCGGGTAAAATGCTGCCGGCTTTCAAAAGCCATGCTTCCGAGCTCAATGAAAAAAATTATATTGGTATCGAGAATCAATATCTGCGTATCTTAGTTACGCAGGTAACCGGTTTTATTGCCAGGCGAATTGTCTGTTGGGCTGATGTGGGCGCTGAGCTTGGGCGAGGGGAACGGTTTGGATTAATAAAATTCGGTTCATGTACGGAATTATTTCTGCCCTCAAATATTACAGTATCGGTTGCCCAAGGGGCTAAAGTTATTGGAGGGCAAAGCATCCTGGGGAGAGTGAATGTCGAATGAGTACTAGGTCTATCAATATTAATATAATACCCCATTTATTTACTATGGCTAATTTATTTTTTGGCTTTTTATCGTTAATTTATACTTTAGATGGAAATTTTAGTCTGGCAGCCGGTATGATTATCTTATCAGTAATCCTGGATAGTATGGATGGCAAAGTGGCTCGGAAACTTGATGTAAGTTCTGATTTCGGCAAACAGCTGGATTCTTTGTGTGATCTTGTTTCCTTTGGAGTTGCTCCGGCGATCTTGGTTTATGAGGTTATTCTCCAGATATATCTTGGTTATCTTGGCTTGCTGATAGCTGCTGCTTTTGTCTTATGTGGTGCTGCCAGGCTCGCCAGGTTCAACATACTTAATATTTCAACTTATTTTATTGGTGTGCCAATCACGTTTGCGGGAGGTCTGACAGCTTTACTTATGTTATTTTATAAAATGATTCCCTGGGTATTTTATCCAGTTTTATTGGTAGTATTGGCAGTCTTAATGGTGGCACCTTTC
>DATMYJ010000182.1:0-2995 GCA_035561015.1 Desulfitobacteriaceae bacterium
ACTCAGTCAATTCAGTTTCAAGATTAGCATACTTGATACCAATTTGTAAAATGATTTTTTGTATTCCGGATCAAGGCAAAAACAGTTGTTATTCCTCCCATTCAAATTCTAAATCGGCTATTTTTACTTTGTCTCCCACCCCGATGCCCTGAGCTCGCAAAGCATCGTCAATACCCATAACATTCAATATTTTTTGAAAACGGCGCAGCCCCTCTTCACTTTCAAAATTGGTCATCGCCAGATGACGTTCAATCTCTTTGCCCCGTATCACAAAGATTTCATCGTCCCGGGATATGGTAAAACGTTCCTCTTCCTGCACTTGAAGAGGTTGATAATCAACCTGATGAAGCTCCAGTTCAGGAACAGGGAGATTCGGCAACATGGCAGAGATATCCTGCATCAGGATAGTCAGCCCTTCCCCGGTTACCGCGGAAACAGGATAGATCCTGTACCGTTCTCCCAATTCCAGGCGCAAACGCTTCAGATTCTCTTCTGCCCCCGGTATATCAATTTTATTGGCGACAATCAAGACAGGACGTTCATCCAAATGGCTCTTGTAAAGGCGAAGCTCCTCCTGAATAACCTTGAAATCCTGTACAGGATCCCTTCCCTCAGCACCCGATATATCCAAAACATGGAGGATCAGTTTTGTCCGTTCCGTATGGCGCAAAAAATCATGCCCCAGACCGGCCCCTGTATGCGCTCCTTCTATCAGGCCGGGTATATCGGCAATAACGAAGTTCCTCCCCTCCTCAACCGCGACAACTCCCAGATTAGGAACTAAAGTCGTAAAGTGATAATCAGCTATTTTGGGTTTGGCAGCTGATACTCGGGAAACAATGGTCGATTTACCCACATTGGGAAAACCAACTAAACCTACATCGGCCAAGAGTTTAAGTTCCAGGATTAGCCAGCGAGTTACGCCCGGTTCCCCATTTTCGGAAAGTGTCGGAGCTTTATTCATATTGCTTATAAAACGAGCATTGCCGCGCCCGCCCCGACCCCCGCCGGCGACAACTACCTTTTGGCCGTGTTCTGTCAAATCAGCCAGAACCTGGCCAGTGTCAGCATCTTTAATAAGAGTCCCAACCGGAATTCTTATAACCAGATCTTCACCGCTTTTGCCATGCATATTCTTGCCCTGGCCATGTTCTCCCCGTTCAGCCTTATAATGCCTTTTGTAACGAAAATCAACCAAGGTTCTTAAGCCTTCATCTGCCACAAAGATGACACTGCCGCCCCGGCCACCGTCGCCGCCGCTGGGACCGCCTTCAGGAACATATTTTTCCCGCCGAAAGGCTACAGCCCCTGCTCCTCCATCCCCGCCTTTAACGTAAATTTTAGCTTGATCATAAAACATGTTGTTTCTCCTTAAACTGCTTATCCTGCTCTCTGGTAAATAAGCCTGAATTCTTAGGTGTTAAGACTGCCTTAAGCACTGCCTTTCCTGAGACTGATTCTTTTTTCCTGGAGGAGAACTCCGGCTCTCAATAACCTGAAAGTACAGGTAAATTCTTCCTCCAAAATAATTTCCGCATACTTCTCCTGCTCCGGCTGGTTACTTCCTGCAGATTCAACCTCCGGACATTCTGTGGTATAGGAATAAAAAGCTTCAGCCTGTTCCTCAAACCAGTTGTTCAGCCAATAATTTTGGTCCTTCATCACATCCGGAAAGCTTATGGTCGATCTGATTCCCTCTTTTCTTAAACGGGTGACCCACCCCAGCAGTATTGCCCCCAAAATATCCTCAGGAATCTGGGCGATTTTCTGCTCATTCTCTATTTCCTGTAATGACTGACGCATATACTGCAAAGCCCTATCTGGTTTGTTTATCTGCAGATAACCCATAATGACCTGAAAGTGATTGAGAAAATCGTGTCTTTGCAAGCGAAAGCAGTTTATCTGTTCAGCTAATAATTTGCGGATTATTTGTGTTACGACATTTCACTCCCTTACTGCCTTATCTCTGAAATAGGCGATAAACATTTCTAATATAGTAAATAGTCAAACAACCAGCCAAAAACAACCCCTGGGTAAAACCCAGGGGTTGTTTTTGGCAATTTATTGGGCTTGAGCGGCTACAGGAACACCCGGCCGTTCGAGATAGATACTAACTCGTTTGCGATTCCGATCCTTGCGTTCGAATTTTACGTACCCGTCAATAAGTGCAAACAGAGTATCATCTTTACCAAGTCCGCAATTTTTTCCAGGATGAAACTTTGTACCCCGTTGTCTCACGATAATATTACCGGCAGTCACAAATTGTCCGTCTCCCCGCTTCAAACCTAAGCGCTGCGCATTACTGTCTCGTCCATTCCGGGAACTCCCCACCCCTTTTTTATGGGCCATAAAGTCCACCTCCTTTGTTTAGCTGTCTATACCCGATATACCCTTACGATCCGGCATTAATTGGTAAAAGGCCTTTTGGTCAGGCCTGGATAGCCTCGACAAGAACTTTGGTATAAGGCTGACGATGTCCTTGTTTACGGCGATAGTTCTTTTTAGACTTATACTTGAAGATAATTATCTTCTCGCCTTTGCCATGTTCCAGAACTTTCAGTTCTGCTTTGGCTCCGCTTATCAGAGGAGTCCCAACTTTCACAGCACCGTCTTTTTCCAGCAGTAAAACCTTCTCAATCGGAACGATCTCCCCCACGTTAGCAGCCAGCTTTTCAACGCAGATCACATCGCCCTCCTGAACCCGAAATTGCTTACCACCGGTTTCAATAATTGCGTACACTTATAACACCTCCATTTTTCCAGACTCGCCTCTGCAGGTCATTTTCCTCCAGGGAAAACAGTTAAACCAGTCTCGTGCGGTTGCGATGAGATGTCACCACATCATGCAATTCTAACATCTTCAATTTAGGTTTGTCAAATTAATTCTGCCGCTGCCGGAACAGGCGCTGCATCGTTTTGTATACCTGGCAGCCAGCGTTTGACCCACTTTTTTGCGCGTAATTTCCACCAGGCCCAACCCGGTAAGTCCTATAAC
>DATMYJ010000183.1:0-4286 GCA_035561015.1 Desulfitobacteriaceae bacterium
ACAGCAGTAATACTGATAAGGTGGTCTAATCCTCCAGCTAATAAAGACCTGGGAATTGATTATAACAGCTTTTATCAGGCTGTTCTCAATGATAAAGTCCAAGAGGTTACAAGGGTTGAAGAAACAAGCGGAGTACTATACTCTGTTACTCTCAAAGACAACACCAAGTATGAAATATTAGGTCCTTCCAATGATCCGCAATTACTGGAAGCCTTGAAGGCTCATGTGCCTGTTGTCAAGTCTGATACCCCTGCGGAAGCCCCTTGGTGGATGAGTCTGGCAACTACTTTGCTTCTGCCCCTGGTGATTGTTGGTTTGTTTTTCTTTATGATGCAACAGACCCAAGGTGGGGGCAACAGGGTGATGCAGTTTGGTAAAAGCAGAGCCAAACTGATCAGTGATGACAAGAAAAAAGTTACTTTCGATGATGTAGCAGGAGCTGATGAGGTCAAAGAAGAGCTCCAGGAAATAGTGGAATACTTGAAATTCCCACGTAAGTTTAGCGAGTTAGGTGCTAAAATACCAAAAGGTGTCTTATTATATGGCCCTCCGGGAACCGGCAAAACCTTATTGGCGCGCGCCGTGGCCGGCGAGGCGGGAGTGCCTTTTTTCAGTATCAGTGGTTCGGATTTTGTGGAGATGTTTGTTGGCGTCGGGGCATCGCGGGTCCGTGATTTATTTGAGCAAGCCAAAAAAAGCGCTCCTTGTATCATATTCATTGATGAAATTGATGCTGTCGGACGGCAGCGGGGTGCCGGTTTAGGCGGGGGCCATGATGAACGGGAACAGACGCTCAACCAGCTGCTGGTGGAAATGGATGGTTTCAGCGGCAATGAAGGAGTTATCGTGATTGCGGCTACCAATCGTTCAGATATTCTGGATCCGGCCCTTCTTCGTCCGGGACGTTTTGATCGTCATATTGTGGTGGATGTGCCAGATGTCAGAGGACGGGCGGAAATCCTTAAAGTCCATTCCAAAAACAAACCTTTGCGGGAAAATGTCGATATTGATGTCATAGCCCGGCGGACACCTGGGTTTACAGGTGCCGATCTGGCCAATCTCATTAATGAAGCAGCTCTTCTTTCCGCGCGCCGGGGAGAAAAGGATATCGGTATGCAAGCCCTGGAGGAAGCTGTGGAGAGGGTTATTGCCGGACCTGAGAAAAAAAGCCGGGTCATTAGTGATTTTGAAAAAAAACTTGTTTCCTATCATGAAGCAGGGCATGCTCTGGTGGGAGAACTTTTGACTTATACAGATCCGCTTCATAAAGTTTCTATCATTCCCCGCGGCCGGGCTGGAGGGTATACACTGCATCTGCCCAAGGAAGACCGCAACTATATGACCAAGTCGCAGCTGCTTGACCAGATAACCCTGCTTTTAGGCGGACGGGTTGCGGAAGCCCTGGTTTTAAATGAAATCAGCACCGGAGCATCCAGTGATCTGGAAAGAGCTACCGGCTTGGTGCGCAAAATGATTACAGAATTAGGGATGTCTGAGGAACTGGGCCCCCTGACCTTTGGCCATAAAGAGGAACAGGTCTTTTTAGGACGGGATATAGCCCGGGATCGTAATTACAGTGAAGCTGTTGCTTATGCTATTGACAAGGAATCCAAGAAGATTATCGAGGAGTGCTACCAGAAAGCGCAGAACCTGCTGTCCCAGAATATGGATAAACTGCATGCTGTAGCTGAGGCTTTGATGGAAAAAGAAACCTTGGAGGCTAAGGAGTTTGCGGCTTTGTTGGCTAAATTTGATACTCCGGCAGTTGGCAGTCCTCCGGACAATGAGTCTGGTCCAGTTGCAACTGCAACAGAAGTGGCAACAACGGCATCTGAAACGGAAATATCTGCAGCAATGCCGGCTTTTGCTGGTGAAAATAAAGTATCTGACCTAACCGGTACCAAGGGTGTTTCAGAGACAGAATCTTCGGCAGCCGCGGGAACTGAGCAACTTCCGGAATCAGGAGAAGTTCTGCTGCCTGAGCAAAAGATCTGATAGTAATACCTGCAATCTTAGCTGTTCTCATGCTTACCCAAGATTATACTTTCTGATAATACAGGAAAATGACAAAACTGAATGAGGAGTGAATAATTTTGGAAAGAACATTTCTAATGATCAAGCCTGATGCCGTACAGCGTGGTCTTGTCGGTGTAATTATCGCTAAATTGGAAGCTAAGGGCTTTAAATTAGTTGGCTTGAAATTAATTAAGGTAGACCGTGCTTTAGCTGAAGAACATTATGTTGAACATAAAGGGAAAGGTTTCTTTGAGCCAACCGTTGATTACATCATGTCTTCTCCTGTTGTAGCAATGGTTTGGGAAGGAAAGAATATCGTGGCTATGGCTCGGGAGATGATGGGAGCTACCAATCCTGCCAATGCTAATCCTGGTTCGATCCGGGGAGCTTATGGCATGGACATCAGCCGCAATATTATCCATGGTTCAGATTCCCCCACCAGTGCGGAACGGGAAATCAATCTTTATTTCAAACCAGCGGAACTCCTCGACTATAAAAAAGCCGGCGAGGAATGGTTGAGCGAGTAGTGTCAAGGACACCCGATGGAGTGTCCTTTTTTACACTTTGAGATATTCATGTCATTAAGGATAGGATACAGTTATTATCAGAGCAGAAAGTATAGATTTTGGGTTAGCATAAGTGCAGCTAAGGCTTGCAACAAAGGCTTGGTGCAGGCCGGAATTATCTGGATAAATTTGGTCAGCGCCAGGTTTGTTTGTTTTTATCCCGACAGGATACCAGGCAGTACAGTCAGATTGGGAGGTAGGTCAGAATGTTATGGCCAAAGGACGTCAGGAGTCTCTTAACATTGGCCGCGGTTGTCATAGGCATATTATTTGTACTCTTGTTTAAATCCACTGGTGGTCTCTCAGGCACGACGGTCACAACGGAGACAGCCTTGCCTAATCTGGTACAAACCGAGCAGGAAAATCAGCAGTTAGCCAATGATAATGAAAAATTGCAGCAGGAACTGGCAAAATATGATCAGGGGCAAAGTGCCTCAGTCCTGGCTGATCAACAGCTGCTGGAAGCCCAAAGAAATGCCGGGTTGAGTGCCCTGAATGGTCCGGGCCTGCGGATCACACTTGATGATTCTACTCATCTGGCTGATGGGGCTGATATTCAGAATTATGTTATCCATGAAGCCTATATCCGTCAATTGGTAAATATCCTTTGGAATGGCGGAGCCGAAGCAATAGCTGTCAATGATCAGCGCATAACCAGCACAACTGAGGTCTTCTGCAGCGGTTCCTTTATTCAAATCAACGGGACCAGGCAAATGACCCCCTATATTATAACGGCAATCGGCGATCCTCGTAATTTGCAGTCTGCCCTTAATTTTTATTATGTCTGGGATCAACTTGGTGATTTTCAAACACAATATGGTATAACCAGAACCCTGGAGGTTCTGGACAATATTACAGTGCCCGCAGGCAAAGCGAAAACATTTCACTACGCCGAACCGGCGGAGGAGGGTTTATAATGTGGCGCTGGAAAACGAAACTGGCTTTACCTGTTACATTGGCGGCTATTGTTCTGGGATTTTTGATCTCTTTGCAGATCAATACCCAGAAGAATGTTACTGCCGCCGAGCAAATCAACCAGCAAAGGCTGGGGGCTATGAAAACTGTTTTAAATAATTCCATAGCACAAAATACAGAATTACGGGCAGAAAACCGGAAACTAAGTGATAGACTGGATAGGATACGCCAAGAGGGCGCAGATTCCCAGATGCTGGCAGAACTCTCTAAAAGACGAATGATGGACGGGACTCAGGCGGTCCAGGGCCCCGGAGTTCTGATTACCTTGGATGATCGCAAACAGGGGCAAAAAGTAGTTTTTCCCCTGACAACAGATGACCTGACCCGTCTGATCAATACTTTGAAATTTGCCGGAGCTGAGGCTATCAGTATCAACGGCCAGCGGATAGTGAGTAGTACAGCCATTGTCTTGAGTGGTTCTTCCACAATACTGGTCAACCAGGTGCCGATAAACCGGCCGCAGGGAGTTCCCTTTGAAGTCCTGGCTATCGGCAACCAGGATGTGCTGGAGGACTATGTTTCCAAACTGGAGGCTGCACCTCTGAAGCAAAATGGCATAACAGTCACCATTACCCGCAAAACAGTGCAGCTGCCCTCTTTTAAAGGAAGTTACAGCTTTAATTTTGCCAGTGAAGGTCAGGCATAAAATTTCTGATAATTGGAAAAAAGGCAGGAAAATATTTTTTTATCTCGAATACTCCAGCAAATATACTGTAAATAGATAAAGAT
>DATMYJ010000184.1:0-3519 GCA_035561015.1 Desulfitobacteriaceae bacterium
ATTCTTATATTTTGTTCCCGGCAATTCTGTTATAATCTATGTGGTTAATTATTCCGATAAGAAGAGTGAAATAATATACCTGATAATAAAGTATCATTATATAGTATTAAACAGGAGGAGAAATATGCCGAAAAGAACCGATATCAACAATATATTAATCATTGGTTCCGGTCCGATTGTGATCGGTCAAGCCTGCGAGTTTGATTATTCCGGGACACAGGCCTGCAAAGCCCTGCGCAAATTGGGCTACCAGATTGTTCTGGTCAATTCCAATCCGGCAACAATTATGACCGATCCTGGAATCGCTGATGTGACCTATATTGAACCGCTGAATCTGCAAAGTCTTGCTAATATCATAGCCAAGGAACGGCCTGATGCCCTTTTGCCGAATTTAGGCGGCCAGTCGGCTTTGAATTTGTGTTCCGAACTTCATCAAGCCGGCATCCTGGAGAAATACGGTGTTAAAGTAATCGGGGTCCAGATCGATGCTATCGAACGGGGTGAAGACCGCATCGCCTTCAAAGAAACCATGACCCGGCTGGGGATCGATATGCCGGTCAGCAAGGCGGCCTATGGTGTGGAAGAAGCCGAAAAAATTGCCCAGGAACTAGGCTATCCCGCCGTTATTCGTCCCGCTTACACCATGGGCGGCACCGGCGGCGGTCTGGTCTATAATGTGGAAGAACTGAGAACTATCGCCAGCCGGGGCATCGCCGCCAGTCTGGTCGGCCAAATCCTGATTGAAGAGTCAGTGCTTGGTTGGGAAGAACTGGAACTGGAAGTTGTCCGGGACGCCAAAAATCAGAAAATCACCGTCTGTTTTATTGAAAATATTGATGCCATGGGTGTGCATACCGGCGATTCTTTCTGTTCCGCCCCGATGCTGACGATCAGTCCGGAACTGCAGCTGCGCCTGCAGAAATACGCCTATGACATTGTGGAGGCCATCGAAGTGATCGGCGGCACCAATGTTCAATTCGCCCATGATCCCCGCAGCGGCCGGGTGGTAATAATCGAAATAAATCCCCGCACTTCCCGTTCCTCGGCTTTGGCCTCCAAAGCCACCGGTTTTCCTATCGCTCTGATTTCAGCTATGCTGGCAGCCGGTCTGACTCTGGATGAGATTCCTTATTGGCGGGATGGCACCCTGGATAAATACACCCCTTCGGGTGATTATGTGGTCATAAAATTTGCCCGCTGGGCCTTTGAAAAGTTTCCCGGGGCCCGGGACAGTCTGGGAACCCAGATGCGGGCTGTCGGTGAGGTCATGAGTATCGGCAAAAACTATAAGGAAGCCTTCCAGAAGGCTATCCGCTCCCTGGAAATCAACCGTTACGGCCTGGGTTTTGCCAAAGATTATAACCAGCGCTCGCTGGAAGAATTACTCTCTCTGCTGGCGGAACCCACAAGTGAACGCCAGTTTATCATGTACGAGGCCTTGCGCAAAGGTGCCAGTATCGAGCAATTGTACCGCCTGACCTACATCAAAGAGTGGTTTATAGGACAGATGAAAGAACTTGTACTGCTGGAAGAGGAGCTATTGCGCTACAGAAATAGAGACCTGCCGGATGAACTGCTGCTCCAGGCCAAGAAAGACGGTTTTGCCGACCGTTATCTGGCAATGCTTTTAAATCTGCCGGAAAGTACTGTGCGCCAACGCCGGCTGGCTTTAGGTTTGGGGGAAGGATGGGAAGCTATTCCGGTCAGTGGGGTTGAAAATGCCTCCTATTATTTCTCCACTTATAACGCTCCGGATAAGACTGCCAGCAGCGACCGCCGTAAGGTAATGATCCTGGGAGGAGGCCCGAACCGGATCGGTCAGGGGATCGAGTTTGATTACTGCTGTGTCCATGCTGCCTTTGCTCTGCGTGATTTGGGTTTTGAAACGGTTATTGTCAACTGTAATCCGGAAACGGTGTCCACTGACTATGACACCTCAGATAAACTCTATTTCGAACCCCTGACAGTGGAAGATGTCCTGAGCATCTATGAAAAGGAAAAACCGCTGGGGATCATCGTGCAGTTTGGAGGGCAGACCCCTCTGAATATTGCCGGGGAACTGGCCAAAGCCGGGGTAAAAATTCTCGGTACTTCCCCGGAAACTATCGATCTGGCCGAAGACCGCGACAGATTCCGTCAGATCATGGAGAGATTGGCCATTCCCATGCCGGAATCCGATATGGCTGTGAATCTGGAAGAGGCTTTGGCTATTGCCAGACGAATCGGCTTCCCCTTGATGGTCCGGCCCTCTTATGTCCTGGGCGGCCGCGGTATGGAAATTGTGCACGATGAGCAAATGCTCAGTCAGTATGTAAAGAACGCGGTTGAGGTTACCCCGGAAAGACCGATTCTAATCGACAGATTCCTGGAGAATGCCATTGAGGCCGAAGCAGATGCCATCACCGACGGCAGCGATGCTTTTGTCCCGACGGTAATGGAGCATATTGAATTGGCAGGCATCCATTCCGGAGACTCAGCCTGTGTGATTCCACCAATCAGCATTGCGGCCAAACACATCGCAACTATCGTCAGTTATACTAAAAAGATAGCTACGGAACTAAATGTGGTTGGTCTCATGAATATGCAGTATGCTATTGCTGATGATAAGGTCTATGTCCTGGAAGCCAATCCGCGCGCCTCCCGCACTGTTCCTTTGGTCTCCAAAGTCTGCAATATCTCCATGGCCCGGATTGCCACCGAGATAATGCTGGCCAACGAAACTGGCGGGAAATTCTCTATCAAGAGCTTGAGAATTGGAAAAATCCCTTATTACGGGGTCAAAGAGGCCGTCTTCCCCTTTAACATGTTCCAGGAAGTCGATCCCCTGCTGGGCCCGGAAATGCGTTCTACCGGTGAAGTCCTGGGTATCGCTGATTCCTTTGGCCTGGCTTACTTCAAAGCCCAGGAAGCCACCCAATCCCCCCTGCCCACCTATGGAACTGTTTTGATCAGTGTCAGCGACCGGGATAAGAATGAGGCTATCTTGGAAATAGCCCGGGAATTCAACAGACTGGGCTTCAATATCAAAGCGACCGAAGGCACCCACCATTTCCTGCGGGATAATGGCATTCCTGCCCAGGAAATTAAAAAATTGCATGAGGGCCGGCCTAATATAGCAGACAGTATTACCAACGCAGAAATCGCCCTGGTTATCAATACCCCCTGTGGGAAACTGAGTAAATATGATGACTCCTTTATCCGTAAAACCGCCATTAAAACTAAGATTCCCTATATTACAACCTTGGCAGCGGCTTTAGCCAGCGCTAAAGGGATTGCAGCCTATAAAGAAAGTCACCTTAATAAAGATAGTTTGAAATCCCTTCAGGAATATCATGCCATGATCAGCCTGGCAAAATAAAGCAGAGAAAGCCCGATTAAAGCTCCTTCCGAAAATAAAAGAGATCCTTCTCAGTATAAGTTGCTCTATGCTTGTATTGAGGAGGATTTTTTCTGTTATTTCCCTGATAAACTTATCTCTGTAGTTATTATCTGAGTGATATTATCTGAAGGATTATACAC
>DATMYJ010000185.1:0-6934 GCA_035561015.1 Desulfitobacteriaceae bacterium
ATTATAATGTTTTATTCCTGCCCTGAAGCTTCATTCATAGCGCAAAGCATCGATCGGATTCATTAAGGCGGCTTTCCGGGCTGGGAAAACTCCAAAAATTATGCCGATCATGGCTGAAAAGCCGAAGGCCAAAGCAATGGAAGGCCCGGAAATACTGGTATTCATCTTGAGAAGCGCTCCGGCAAGCTCAGATCCGCCGGCCCCTAAGGCTATCCCGATACTTCCTCCCAGGACACTCAAGACAATGGCTTCGATCAAAAACTGCAGGAGAATATCCCGCCCCTTGGCTCCGATCGCCTTGCGGATACCTATCTCCCTGGTTCGCTCAGTTACGGAAACCAGCATGATGTTCATGATCCCGATCCCGCCTACCAACAGGGAAATTCCGGCGATTCCTCCCAGGAGCAGAGTCATCGTTTGAGTCACAGTTTCCATAGTGGATAAGATATCGGCCTGATTGGTAACTGTAAAATCGTTTTCCTGACCTGCTCCTATCTGATGAGCGTGCTGCAAGGCAGCAGTAACCTGCTCCTGTGCGGTCTTCATCAGATCGGCGGAAGCGGCTTCAATATAAATCTGATTGAGGTTTTTTTTCCCAATCAGCCGGCTTTGGGCTGTGTTAAGAGGTACATAGATAACATCATCGTTATTGAGCATCCCGGAAGACCCTTGGCTGGCAGTTACCCCCACAACCTGGAAAGGCACATTGTTCAGTTTGATAACCTTGCCCAGAATATCAGCCTGACTGCTGCCCAACAGATTTTCGACTACTGACGGTCCCAAAATGGCGACCCGCATAGAGCCGTCAATATCGGCTTGGTTCAAAAAACGTCCCCGTTCCAGACTGACTTTACGGATCTGGGCATATTCAGCCGTTGTTCCGGTGACACTGGTGGAGGTATTGCCTGAACCGTAAACTACCTGCACCCGCGTACTAACTGCCGGGGCAATGGCTTTCACTGCTGAGGACTTGGCTTTAATTTTATCAACATCTGACATAAGCAAAGTACTGGCGCTGCCTGAGCCGCCCATAACCCCACCGGTGTTGGACTGTCCTGGCGTAACGACTAATAAATTGGATCCCAGACCCTGGATTTGGGAAGTAATCGAAGCTGAAGCCCCGTTCCCGATCCCCACCATTGCTACCACTGCTCCGACTCCGATTATAATGCCCAACATGGTCAGCATGGAACGCATTTTATTGGCCCGCAAAGCACGCAGGGAAACCCGAATCGATTCCCAAAGGTTCATGAAGCTGCTCCTTTCTCTTCCACAACGTGAGCCCGGGCTATATGAGGAGCTATGACCTGTTCATCACCGGAAATCTGCCCATCCAGAAAACGGATTATGCGCCGGGTATAGAGAGCGATATCTTGCTCGTGGGTTACCAGTAGAATCGTACTCCCTGTCGCATGCAGGGACTGGAGAATTGCCATGATCTCCTCACTCGTCTGGCTGTCCAGATTACCTGTTGGTTCGTCAGCCAGAATTATCTTGGGTTTATTGACCAAAGCCCTGGCAATGGCCACTCTTTGCTGCTGTCCTCCGGAAAGTTCTTTGGGCCGGTGATTGACCCTGGAACTCAATCCTACCATTTCTAAAGCTTCCAGAGCCCGCTGCCGCCGTTCCCTGGTTTTTACCCCGGCATAGAGCAGGGGCAGTTCGACATTTTCTAAAGCAGTGGTCCGGGGCAGAAGATTAAAGCCCTGAAAGACAAAGCCGATTTTACGATTGCGTAATTCTGCCAATTCGTTAGAGGTCAGGGCGGAGACAGCGACTTCATCGAGCAGATATTCTCCTTCGCTGGGTTTATCCAGACACCCTAAAATATTCATCATTGTTGATTTTCCTGAACCGGATGGCCCCATGATGGAAACGAAGTCTGCTTCTCCGACCTCCAGATTGATCCGCCGCAAGGCATAAAATTCACTGTCTCCCACCTTATAGATCTTGCTGATCCCTTGAAGTCTTAACAAGTTATCCCTCCTGATCGGCTGTTTTTGTTTAATCTAATCTCTGGGAGATCCTCCGCCGCTGGTAATTCCCCTTAAAGCTCCCATCCCGCTGCCATTGTTCCTTAGACTGCTGCTGCCAGAGGAAGAGGACGAGGCTGCAGTTGTTGAACCGGTAGAAATAATAACTTCCTGTCCTTCGCTCAGACCATTCTTGATTTCGATTTTGGTACCGTCATCAAGACCAGTTACCACAGTGACAGGCTGAACGGCGGCACCTGCTGCTCCCGGAACCATAACCACTTTGTGGTTGCCCATAGTCTTTACTGCTTCCGAAGGAACAGTCAGGACGTTTTTGGCTTCCTCCAGAATAATGCTGACATTAGTGCTCATACTGGCGTAGAGCAGGGAACTGGGGTTATCCAGCAAGATAGTGACACTGAAGGTTGTGACATTATTGACTATTGTTCCGATGGGGGCAATCTGACTGATAGTGCCGCTGATATGCTCATCAGGTGCCGAATCCAGGGTAATGTCGGCCTTTTGCCCAACCTTAATCTGTGTAATATCGGCCTGGTCCACTGAAGTATCGATCTGCAATTGGTCCTGGCCGGCGGCCATAGTCATAATTACGGATTCAGTTGTTATATTTTGGTTTTCTTGGGCTGAAACTTTAACAATTATTCCGTCGATAGGGGCAACTAAAGTGGCTTCTGTCAGATCTTTATTGGCTGAATCCAGGGCTGTTTGGGCCTGACTGATATTTGCCTGGGCCAGCTGCAGATCAGTGGTCTTCGGACCCTGGATTTGCAGGCTGACAGCATTTTGGGCAGCATCCACATCTGTCTGGGCAGCCATAAGAGCTTGAGCTGCGCCCCTGTTTTGCAGATTCTGGACGGCAGTCAGTTCGGACTGAGCCTGATTGAGCGCAGCCTGAGCTGACTGAATACTTGCAGTAAGACCGCTGAGTTGGGCTTTGGCTAAAGTATCACTGCAGTTCAAAACTTTTTGCTCAGCCAGATAAACCTGATTGGCCAGATAATCAGGATCGGCATTTTGTTGGGCAGAGGTTAACTGAACTTTGGCTTTTTCCAACTGGGACTGGGCTTGTTTCAAGGTCAAGTTGCTGTAATCATCATATAGCTGCTCTAATTTTACCTGGGATTGCAGAAGGGCTACCTGGCATTGTTCTACCGTTTGTTTAAGCTTAGTCGTATCCAACTGAGCCAAAACCTGACCTTTTGTAACCTTATCACCGGCTTCAATATTCAGGACAATTATTTTTCCGTTTGCCTGAAAATAAAGAGGGACAGGATCAAGGAAGTTGGCTGTTCCGGTAGCTGTGATAACCTTCTGCACATCAGCCAGCTTGGCTTGGGCAGTAATATTGGTTGTTATGGCTGTCGGAGTACTGAAATATTTGTAAGCCCAGACCCCGCCCGCCAGAACCATTACTCCTAGAATACCCAGGATGATCCACTTATTTTTGCTTATTTTCATGCTCATACCGCCCTTTATCCCGAAGATTTGATTATCTGAAGAAAATATTGAACCACCTTTAAATTTAGCAAAGAAATCGCCAGAATATATGATTAAGGTTTTAAGATTTTGTGAAGTCAGGCAATTAAGGTGTTGAAAAACACCGGAAACTGTTTTTTCCCGGTGTGTTTTGGTCAATATGCTATAATTTGCTGGTGTTTATTAGACTTGCTTCTCGTGCTGGCTGTTGCTTTTATTGATTTAGATCCGGGCGGTTGCCTGTCACTGTGTAGACTATTTCCTCGGCAATATTCGTACAGTAATCGCCCATACGCTCCATGAAACGGGCGGCAAACAGGAGATAGTTGGCCTGGTTAATAGTTTTGGGATCAGACATCATCAAAACAAGCAGTTCCCGGAAAATCTGGGAATAGAGATGATCGACCTGGTGATCGATTTCCGACATTTCCTCAGCTATCGCCGGATCCTCGTGGATGTAGGCTGTCAATCCTTTGGCAATCATTTCTTGAACAATAGTACTCATTCTGGGAATATCAATAAGTGGTTTGATCAGCTTTTCCTTGCCGATTCTAATTGTTATTTTTGCTACATCAACAGCTAAATCACCCATCCTTTCCAGGTACATGGAAATTTTAAAGCCGGCTACTACCTTGCGCAGATCACGGGCTAAAGGCTGCTGGGTAGCTATTAATAAAATGCATTTTTCCTCAATCAAACTCTGCAGCTGATTCAATTGCAGGTCACCGGCGATGACCGAATTGGCCTTCTCCAGATTTTGACTGTATAATGTTTCCACAGCCAGGGCGATGCGTTGTTCAACCAGGGTCCCCAATTCCAGAATCCGCTGGCGTAATTCTTCCAAAGCATTGTCAAATTGTTGGCGGGTAGCCAATTTTATCAACTCCTCATAAGATTAAGTCCTAAAATGGTGATTAAAATCAGGAGAAATCAGCCGAAACGCCCTGTTATATAGTCTTCGGTTTGTTTGTTGGCCGGTCTGGTGAATATCACACCGGTATTATTTTCCTCAATAAGTTCCCCATTTAAGAAAAAAGCCGTGCGGTCGGAAACCCGGGAAGCCTGGTGCATGTTATGGGTAACGATAATTATGGTATAATAACTTTTCAACTGAGCAATCAGTTCTTCGATCTTCATGGTCGAAATGGGGTCAAGAGCCGAGGTCGGTTCATCCATCAGCAGAATCTCCGGTTCAACCGCCAGCAGTCGGGCGATACAGAGCCGCTGCTGCTGCCCGCCGGAAAGCCCCAGGGCAGATTCATGCAGTCTGTCTTTAACCTCATTCCAGAGGACGGCTTTGTTAAGACTGGTCTCGACGATTTCGCTTAATTTCTTCTTATTTTTTTCCCCGTGGATGCGCGGTCCATAAGCAACATTTTCAAAAACAGACTTGGGAAAGGGATTAGGCCTTTGAAAAACCATGCCGACTTTTTTGCGCAGGAGGTCAACATCAGTATCATGGGAATAAATATCCTGTCCGTCTATGAAAATTTTGCCGTGGATATGCACATTGGGCAGCAGGTCGTGCATACGGTTCAAGGCCCGGATAAACGTGGATTTACCGCAGCCGGAGGGGCCGATTAAAGCAGTGACACTATTTTCGGCTATGGTCAGGTTGATTTTATTCAGGGCTTGATGCTCACCGTAATACAAATCAAGATTATCAACACTAATTTTGTCCATTGCATTTCTCCTTAATTATTTTCCCAGCAAACGCTTTTGGTAAAAGCGAATGGGCAAGGATAAACACAGATTAAATATCAAAACCATAATAATCAGAAGAGCGGCCGTGCCGTCAGCAATCTGATCAGCATTGGTTCCGGGCAGGGGATTGGACTTAACTGCGAATAAATGTACGGCCAGGGTTTCTCCGGCAGCCAGCGGATTGATGTCAAAGAGGTGGCGGGAGACATTCATTCCGGCTGTAAATATCAGAATGGCGGTTTCTCCCAGAGCCCGGCCGGCAACCAGAGTTATGCCGGTCATCAACCCCGGCAGAGCTGTCGGTAAAATTACCTTGCGTAAAGTTTGCCACATATTGGCTCCCAGAGCCAGACTGGCTTCCTTATAGTTTTCAGGTACGGAGCGTACGGACTCTTCCGTCACTCGGACCAGAATCGGCAGGTTAAGCAAAGCCAGAGTAGCGGCTCCGCCAATGATGGTGAATCCCAAACCAAATACTTCGACAAAGATAATCATTCCGAAGAGCCCAAAGACAATGGATGGTACGGTGGCTAAACTCTCCGTACTCAGGCGGATCAGGTCTGTAAACTTATTGGCAGGGGCATATTCTGCCAGATAAATCCCGGCACCGATCCCCACCGGTAAAGAGAAAACCAGGGATAATAATAAAATGTAAAAAGAGTTGAAAAGCTGGGAACTCACACCATTCCGGCCGGTAAAAAACTCCAGACTAAAATGGGGCAGACCCCGGCCGAGAATAAAGACCAAAAACCAGCTTAACAAAATGATAATCGAGGAGGCTGCCAGCCATAATAAAGAGGTAGCCAGACGATCAGCTTGTCTTGGTTTCAATGGGAAGCCCCCCTTCTGACCGAGATCCGTACCAGAATAATTAAAATCAGGGAGATCAGGAGTAAGATCAGCGACATCATAAACAAGGCATTATTCCAAGTCGAACCAAAGGGGGTATTGCCCATTTCCATGACAATGTTGCTGGTTAAGGTTGATGTGGGGGTTACCAGTGACTGCGGGAAGCGCGAGGAGTTACCAATAACCATTTGGACTGCCATCGTTTCGCCGATTGCTCTGGCCATGGCTAAAATGACAGCAGTCAATACGCCGGGCATGGCCGCAGGGAGCAGAATCTTCCAGATCGTTTGCCAGCGGGTTGCGCCCAAAGCCAGGGAAGCCTCTTTATAGGTACCAGGGAGGGAACGCAGGGAATCTTCGGAAATGCTAATAACTGTAGGTAAAATCATTATGGCCAGTACAACTCCGCCGGCCAGCAGGCCATAACCTGTGGGGGCCTGGGTTATTTTCCGGATGAGATCAACAAAGACTATGATTCCCACATAGCCGTAGACAACCGACGGTATTCCGGCAAAAAGTTCAGTGGCCGGTCTCATCAGGGCGCGTACTTTAGGAGGGGCAATTTCAGCCATAAAGACCGCCGCGGCCAAACCCAGTGGTCCGCCCAGAATAATGGCAATTGCTGTCGTAGCCAGAGAACCGGTAATAAAAGTCAAGGCCCCATAATGTTTTGTTTCAGGACTCCAGTTGCTGCTGGTAAAGAATTCTATAATACTGGCTTGGCGAAAAGTTGATAATCCCTGGACGCCGACAAACCAGATAATAGAAATGATGATCAAGGATACTAAAACAGCACTGCTGATAAATAAATATCTGGATAGGTGATTATAAAACTGCACAGCTGATTTCCGGTGGGCCAAAATTGCACCTCCGAACATTTTAAATAATATTTGCTGACTTTACGTTAGGGA
>DATMYJ010000186.1:0-4121 GCA_035561015.1 Desulfitobacteriaceae bacterium
TATTTGAACACTTTAAAACATTGTGACATACTTTTTCGCGGCTTTCAAGTACCGTTAGTCACAAAAAACCAGACCTAAGGCCTGAAAATGCCTGGTTTTCAAACATTGTGTCAACCAGGGGTTTACCAGGAATTAATACCGGCTGCGCGGAAATAATATAGAAAAGGCATTTACCTGCCCCAAGAAACGGCAGGCAAATGCCTGATAATCTACTGCTAACTCTTTATAATTTTTTCCAATCGGCCAGGAATTTCTCAATCCCGGCATCTGTCAAGGGATGTTTGAAAAGCTGAAGCAGAACATTGTAAGGTATCGTGGCACAATCCGCCCCAATCCTGGCCGCTTCAGTAACATGCACAGGATTACGGATACTGGCAGCAATCACCTTTGTTGGCAGATCATGCACAAGAAAAATGTCGCAGATATCTTCCAGAAGCTGCAAGCCATTCTCTCCGATATCGTCCAGCCGCCCCAAAAAAGGGCTGACATAAGTTGCTCCGGCTCGGGCTGCCAGCAAAGCCTGAACAGCACTGAAAACCAGGGTGACGTTGGTCTGGATATTCTCAGCAGCCAGAACTTTTACTGCCGCCAGACCTGCAGCTGTCATGGGAATCTTGACGACAATATGGGGGTGAATTCCTGCCAGGAGCCGTGCCTCAGTCACCATCCCTTCCGTATCCAGGGCAATAACCTCGGCGCTGATCGGCCCGTCGACAATTCCCGTTACCTCACGCAAGAGACCGTGAAAATCTTTTCCTTCCCGGGCTACCAGACTGGGATTAGTTGTTACTCCGGAGATAACCCCCATATTCCAAGCCTGGGTAATTTCCTCAATATTTGCTGTATCCAAAAAAAACTGCATATCTTTAACACTCCTGTTCGATTTACGAAGCTAAAATCCGTCTGAAATAAGTTTATTCTGCTCCGCCCTATTCTTCTTTATTTATCACAGCCAACTGCCGCTCGCAGGCCCGATTGATAAACCAAGTGTTATTCTCCTCCAGATACAGAGCACTCAGATCTTCCACCGGCCAGATCTTATCCATGCTGTCAGCATAAACTATTCCCAGAGCTTCGCATAAATCACAGTAAAGCTCAATTCTGTCCGGCAATAATTCGAAGGCCAGCTGATGGTTGCCGCAGCCGCAGCCCAGCTTATCTTCCTCAGCCAGACTATGCAGATGATCAAGCAGTCTAAGCATGGCTTCAGGGTTTTCAAACTCTTCCACATAACCTAATTCCTCTGCCAGTTCACCGATAGATTTCTCCTGTTCCTGGCAGGCCTGAACCACCTTTTGTTTCGGGCCGATAAAGCCAACAATTGCGCTGAACTCCGGACAAATCAGAGGCAGGGCCTTTTTTCCCCATATTGCCCGGCGGTTTAAGCGCAGATGATGGGTCTCTCCGCAAAAAGCACACTGGTAATAAATACTAAACTGCCGACGATTATGGCTGGAGACCTTTAATAAAGGTGTGCGACAGTGGCATTTTAAACATTCATGTCCTAGCCGAGAAAAAGCAAAAAGGGAAAGAGCTTGAAACTCCATCTCTCCACAATTGGAACACAAAGCCGCAACTGTAGCGGTTGTTGCTAGAATCATGATTACCACCTCTTTCTCTCCCTTAAACAATTCGGCAAATATTAAGATTTTCCTGCCTCCGATTCCTGCTTCCTGAATACTTCTCTGACCAGATCACGCAATTCGAAAAGATCGAAGGGTTTGCTCAGGTAGTGGATGACATCCAGTCCTTTGGCCTGAACCATGTTTTGGGAATCCCCATAGGCGGTCATCATAATAACATCGACATTCTCACCCATGGCTCTGATCCTCCGTAAAGTCTCCAGGCCGTTCATACCTGGCATCTTCATATCCATCAGAATCAGGTCCGGATGAAAATTCTGTATAATTTGGAGTGCTTCGATACCGTCAGCCGCCATTTTCACTGTATGGAGCTCCTCTTTAAAGGTTTCGAAAAGAAGTCGCCGTACTCCCAGCTGATCGTCTACAACAAGTATGTTTGCCACTATTTTCAGCTCCCTGCCGTAAGATTTGAGTCAAGATAATTAAAGTCAATAGGTATTATTCTGTAAGACAACCTGAAACCTGCCTTCTATCCTTGTTTACCGGCCTTAGCGGCGCATCCGGCACAATTCAAGTTCCTGCCTCCTGCCGCTATTGCTTTTTAGTGGATTCCAGACGGGTTTGGCGATTGGCCAAAGAAGCCTTGATAAACTCCCGGAAAAGGGGATGCGGCCTGTTGGGCCGGGATTTGAATTCCGGATGAAACTGGGAGGCCACAAACCACTGGTGCTCTGGATATTCAATTATTTCTACCAGACGCCCGTCAGGAGATGTGCCGGAAAACTTTAGGCCGGCCTCTGCCAGTTCTTTTCGATATTGATTGTTGACCTCATAGCGATGCCGGTGGCGCTCGTAAATGACCTCATCCTGATAAGCATGGAAAGCCTTGCTGTTCTCAACTAATTTTATAGGAGAAAGTCCCAGGCGCATTGTGCCGCCTTTGTCTTCGATATCCTTTTGCTCGGGTAAAATATCGATTACAGGATAAGGAGTATCGGGATCAAATTCGGTGCTGTTAGCCCCCGTCAGACCGCAAACATTACGGGCAAATTCGATCACGGCACATTGCATGCCCAAGCAAATGCCGAGGTAAGGAACTTTTTCCTCCCGGGCATATTTTATAGCCTTGATCTTACCTTCTATGCCCCGATTACCAAATCCCCCGGGTACAAGAATTCCGTCTACTTTTTCCAGATACTCCCTGGCCGAGGCACTCTCTAATTCCTCGGCATTGACCCAACAGATCTGTACTCTCGCACCTTGTTCTGTCCCGGCATGACGCAAGGCTTCGGCAACACTGAGATAGGCATCGGGCAAGGCAACATATTTACCCACAATGGCAATTTCGACCTCGCAAGTCGGTGACTTGATCTTTTCCACCATAGCCTTCCATTCAGTCATATCTGCCGGCGGAGCTTTAATGCCTAACCGGCGCAGGACTATGCTGTCCAGCCCTTCTTTTTGCAGCATCAGGGGAACTTCATAAATTGTCGAGGCATCCAGGCACTGGATTATTGCCTTACGGTCAATATCACATAATAGAGCCAGTTTTTCCTTCATCTCATCGGAGAGTTCATGTTCGGAACGACAAATTAGTATATTGGGCTGAATACCTATCCCTCTGAGTTCTTTGACCGAATGCTGGGTCGGCTTGGTTTTTAATTCTCCGGAGGCAGCCAGGTATGGCACCAGGGCCACATGGATATAGACCACATTTTCACTGCCAATGTCACTGCGCATTTGGCGAATGGCTTCCAAAAAAGGCAGTGACTCGATATCCCCTACTGTGCCGCCGATTTCCGTAATTACTACATCTGGATGGCTTTCCCGAGCCACACGATAAATCCGTTCCTTAATCTCGTTTGTGATATGAGGGATAACTTGTACCGTTCCCCCAAGATAATCCCCTTTGCGTTCTTTGCTGATTACAGACCAGTAAATCTTCCCGGTTGTTACATTGCTGCTTTTCGACAGCGGCACATCGATGAAACGTTCGTAATGGCCCAGGTCCAGGTCTGTTTCAGCTCCATCATCAGTGACAAATACCTCCCCGTGCTGATAAGGACTCATAGTCCCAGGGTCAAAATTAATGTAGGGATCAAATTTTTGGATCTCTACTTTTAAACCCCTATTTTTCAAAAGACACCCCAGAGAAGAAGCTGCAATTCCCTTGCCAAGAGAAGAAACAACCCCGCCTGTTACAAAAATTAGTTTTGTCATTTGGTTTTACCCAATCCTTTCCCTGCAGCCCAAAATTTTCTACTTCTGATCCCCGGTAAATCAAGGCATAACAATATACCTTAACCTCTTACCATGTATTTGCAGGATATATTTACCATATACCCAACATATATTAAACAAACATGCCAGAAAGCAGCTATGCGCGGATACCCTAGTCCTCTTTACCAAACAGCAGAAAAGCAAACCTGAATCCGACTGGTGCAAATCAGACATACACAGAAATAAGTATACCAGACATAGACCAGACACAGGTATAGCAAACTTGCCCCGAATATAAATAAAATTGTATAAAAATGA
>DATMYJ010000187.1:0-4352 GCA_035561015.1 Desulfitobacteriaceae bacterium
GAATGGTCCCCAAATGAGAAAGTCGCCCTTGAAGTTACACTAGGGGCTTCTATTGCCGGCGCCAGAGCGCTCTGCTCAATGAAACATGTCGGTTTGAATGTAGCGGCAGATCCTTTGTTTACAGCCGCCTATACCGGGGTTAACGGGGGCTTAGTCTTAGCTGTTGCTGATGATCCGGGCATGCACAGCTCCCAAAACGAACAGGACAGCAGGTATTATGCCCTGGCCGCAAAGGTTCCCATGCTGGAACCAGCCGACAGTCAGGAATGTTTGGATTACGTGAAACAAGCTTACGGGATAAGTGAAAGGTTTGATTGCCCTGTCATAGTCCGATTGACAACCAGGGTCGCTCATTCCCAAAGTATTGTACAAACAGGGGAAAAGGCAGATTATCAGCTCAAAAATTACCTCAAAGATTTAACCAAATATGTCATGTTACCGGCAAATGCCCGAGGCAGACATCTTGCGGTAGAAAAAAGAATGGCTGCCTTGAAGGAATATTCCGAGACAGTCAATTTGAATTCTATAGAATGGGGAAGCAAAAAAATAGGTGTGATCACGAGCGGCATAGCCTATCAATATGCCAAGGAAGCTTTGGGTGGGGTTTCGTTCCTGAAAATCGGCATGGTTCATCCCTTGCCTGAGAATCTAATCGCGAGTTTTGCCTCTGAAGTAGAAACACTTTATGTCATAGAAGAATTGGAACCGTTTCTGGAAAATCAGATCAAAAAAAATGGAATAAAAGTTCTCGGAAAAGAATTACTGCCTGTCACTGGTGAACTGAGTGCTCAATTGATCAAGGAAAAGATCCTTGGAGTTAAAGCGGAGGACAGGGAAACACTGGCTGTTAACATACCTGTCAGACCTCCGGTAATGTGTCCGGGGTGTCCTCATCGGGGCCTGTTTTATGTTCTGGGGAAACTCCAACTTAATGTGAGCGGTGATATCGGCTGTTATACTTTAGGAGCACTTCCGCCCAATGAGGCTATGGATTCCTGTATCTGTATGGGGGCGAGTATCGGGATGGCCCACGGCATGGCTAAAGCCAGAGGTGAGCAATTTGGCCAAAAAACCGTGGCAGTTCTCGGCGACTCAACATTCATCCACTCGGGAATAACCGGGCTGATAGACGTAGTTTACAATAAAGGCACTACAACGGTGATAATTCTGGATAATTCCACAACTGGGATGACCGGCCACCAGCATAATCCGGCAACAGGATACACAATCAAGGGTGAAGTCACCAAGCAGGTGGATTTGGTCAAACTTGCCGAGGCAGTTGGCGTGGAAAGAGTAAGTATTGCTGATCCCTTTGATATTGCAGAATTGGAAAAGATTGTTAAAGAAGAGACCGCCGCAGCAGAACCTTCAGTAATTATTTCGCAAAGCCCCTGTGCCTTATTGAAAGATGTCAAACCTGGCAAGGCCTTGAAGATCAATCCGGAAAAGTGTAAAAAATGCCGGAGGTGTCTGGCTATCGGCTGTCCTGCGATTGTCGATCAGGGTGATTTCATGGAAGTGAATGAAGCAATGTGCGCAGGCTGCGGTTTATGTACAAAAGTCTGCAATTTCAAGGCCTTAGAAACCGCAGCCGGAGAAAAGGCGGGTGATATCAATGGATAATTTCAGCACGATGATCGTTGGTGTTGGCGGACAGGGCACCCTTCTGGCCAGCAGGATTATTGGGACCGCAGCCCTTAAAAAAAATTTTGATGTCAAGGTTTCCGAAGTACACGGCATGTCTCAGAGAGGCGGCAGTGTTACCACTTATATTAAATACGGCAGGATGATCCATTCACCTCTGGTGGAAAAAGGTGAAGCAGATATTATTCTGGCCTTTGAGAAACTTGAAGCCTTAAGATGGACAGACTATCTGAAAGATGACGGGATGCTGGTTATTAATGATCAGGAAATAAATCCCATGCCGGTCATAACCGGAAAAGCCAAATATCCCCTTAATATCGTGGAGAATGTCAGCCGGAAGTACAAGAATATTATAGTCTTAGACGCTATGAGTATTGCCAAAGAGTGTGGCAATATTAAAGCTGTCAATTCCGTCTTACTGGGCGTAATGGCTGCCAAAACAGCTATTGAAAAGCAGATTTGGGATGAAGCAATCAGCGAGATTGTCCCGGGAAAACTTCTGAAAGTAAATGTTGCATCATTTGAAGCAGGATATAACGCTTTCTGAGAATAGGAGTGGTTTAGATGGGGTATTGGAATCCAACCTATGAATGCATGTCAAGAGAAGAACTAAAAAAAATTCAATCCGAAAGACTTATCAGTACAGTGCAAAGAGTTTACCAAAACGTTCCGGCATACAGGGAAAGAATGCAGCAAATAAATCTGGAACCAGGTGATATCAAATCAGTTGATGACTTAAAGAATTTGCCGTTTATGACCAAGCAGGATCTGAGGGATTATTATCCCTTCGGCTTATTCGCCGTACCTTTAAGTGAAATAGTTCGGTTGCATGCTTCTTCCGGAACTACCGGGAAGCAGATTGTGGTAGGTTATACCCGCAAGGATCTGGATACCTGGTCCGAAGTAATAGCCAGAACCTTAGCTTGTGCCGGAGCAACCAGGGAATCTGTTGTTCAGGTCGCTTACGGCTACGGACTTTTCACCGGTGCTTTGGGTGTTCATTATGGGGCGGAAAAAATCGGGGCCTCCGTAATACCCATTTCCAGCGGCAATACCAAAAGACAACTTCAGCTCATGAAAGATCTGGGAACTACGATCCTGGCCTGTACCCCTTCCTATGCTTTGGTCGTGATAGATGAATTGCGGGAGTCGGGTCTTAGGTTAGAGGATCTGAAATTGAAAGCCGGTATTTTCGGGGCTGAACCCTGGTCCGATAATATGCGCAGCGAAATCGAGAAGGGTTTGGGAATAACGGCTATCGATATTTATGGCCTGAGTGAAATAATCGGACCAGGAGTATCCAGTGAATGTACCTGCAGAGCAGGACTTCATGTCTTTGAAGATCACTTTATCCCGGAAATAATTGATCCAATCACCGAAAAAGTATTGCCACCCGGAGAAAAAGGGGAATTGGTATTCACCACAATTACCAAAGAAGGCATACCAATGATCAGATACAGAACCAGAGATATCTCGTCTTTGAATTATGAAAAATGTGCCTGCGGCAGAACTGCCGTGAGAATGAGCAGGCTTTCGGGCCGGAGTGACGATATGCTTATTATCAGGGGAGTGAACGTATTCCCCTCTCAGATTGAAAGTGTCTTGCTGGAATTTGGTGAAACTGCCCCGCATTATCAGCTGATAGTTGACAGGGTAGGAAACCTTGATTCCCTGGAGGTCTGGGTGG
Source organism: Desulfitobacteriaceae bacterium (assembly GCA_035561015.1). Lineage (GTDB taxonomy): Bacteria > Bacillota > Desulfitobacteriia > Desulfitobacteriales > Desulfitobacteriaceae > UBA2264. The sequence continues at coordinate 3,332 of DATMYJ010000187.1, forward strand.
AAATGACTCAAACAATGTTCTCCGATGAAGTCAAAAAGATTGAAGAAATAGAGCAAAATATCAAGGCGGAAATTGATTTTACCCTGGGTTTAGGTGCCAAAGTAAAACTGGTTGAGCCCAAAACGATTGAGCGCAGTGAAGGAAAAGCGAAAAGAGTTCTGGATAAAAGAAGCTTGTGATGAGAAATATAATTGGGCCGAGGCAGCGGAAAGGAGGAGACATTTTGTTAGTAAAGCAAATTTCTGTTTTCCTGGAAAATAAATCAGGCAGGCTGGCCGAAGTTACACGGGTTTTGGGCGAAAAGGATATTAATATAAGTGCCTTGTCAATTGCCGATACAACTGATTTCGGCATTTTGAGGTTAATTGTCAATAAACCGGAAGAAGCAGAATCATTACTTCGAGATAATGGCTTTACCGTAAGCTCCACAAATGTTATCGCCATAGCAGTAAGTGATAAGCCTGGAGGTCTTGCCAAAGTCTTAACTGTACTGGAAAATAACGCTATCAGCATAGAATATATGTATGCTTTTGTGGGTAAAACTGAGGATGAGGCACTGGTAATATTAAGAGTTGAAGACCCTGACAAGGCAATAGTAATACTTAATGAAAACGGCATCAGAGTACTTGCTTCAAATGAAGACCCGGTACTCCAAGGCTCTTAACCCTGTATTTTCTTAAGACCGGCAAGCTGCAGACCCAAGGAAATATTCTTGCGGAATAAAGAGGAAGCAAAAGATTGAGTCCATCCGCTCCCACGGCCATTGCTGCTCTGGAGAGCGGGGCAACAAGGGCGCGTATTCCTGCCGCATGACTAGGGTCCACAATAACCGGCAAGTGCGACCCTGGAAGGAATAGGGCGAAGTACGCGGTTTGAGCACAAATACCATGCTCGTTCACTCCTTTTTAGCTTCCTTCATACTATCACATAATCGAAAATAAAAACCCTTGTTAAAAAGTTAAATTTTTATTTTCGATTGAATCACTTCCGCTTTTATTAAGGCTTTACCCAGTATTAAGAG
>DATMYJ010000188.1:0-7420 GCA_035561015.1 Desulfitobacteriaceae bacterium
TTACTCAGGAGCCTGATTTAATGGAATCAAAATATCTTCTCGTTTTAGATGCGGGGACAGGGGCAGGGCGATGTTTCCTGGTGGATATTGATGGGCAGAAATGTTATGTATCACAACAGGAATGGTCTTTTACACGTCCCATTGATGCTCCTTTAAATGGATTCGATTTCAATCCTCATGATTTCTGGAGTGCATTAACCCAAGCGACCAGAAATGTCTTGGCTTCTTCAGAAATCTCTCCCGCTGACATCGTTGCTATTACCACAACTAGTATGCGAGAAGGATTTGTTTTGATCGATAATAATGGAAACGAAATTTTTGCTGTACCAAATTATGATCAACGAAGCACACAAGAGGCGATAGAGGTACAAAAGGAATGTGGATGGCAAATATATCAGACCTCTGGACGATGGCCAACTGACATCTTCGCGACTTCAAGGTTACGTTGGCTCCATCGTTTTCATCCAGAAATCTACGAACGTGCCAATTGCCTCCTTATGATTAATGATTGGATGGCCTATAAATTATGTGGTGAGGTAGGATGTGAGCCATCAAACGCTGAAGAAACGGGATTATACGATATTACACACGGAGGATGGTGCAACGAGCTAATTAATGTATTGTCCTATCCAGTGAAGCTATTCCCAAAAGTTCGCAACCCCGGCACCTTCTTAGGTCATCTGCATGAGGAGGCGGCTCGCGCTACGGGCTTAATCGCTGGGATCCCTGTTTTTGTTGGGGGGGGAGATACCCAGTGTGCTGTTCTCGGTAGTGGGGCGTCTGAGCATGGTGAAGTTGTTGCGATTGCTGGAACATCAACACCAGTACAAATGATATTGAATAGTCCAATTTTGGACCCCGAAGCTCGTTCCTGGACAGGTGCACATGTTGTTCCTGGACAATGGGTCCTTGAAACCGGGAGTTCATATACAGGAAGTGCCTTACGCTGGTTTCGTGATAATTTTTGCCAAGTTGAAATAAATGAAGCAAAGGAAACGGGCATTAATGCATTTGAATTGATGCTCAATAAAGCTGAAAATGTTCCTATTGGAGCAGGAGGAATAATCGCTTTACTTGGTGCTGAAATTCTAAATGTTCGACAACCTTACTCTGCTCCTGGGGGCTTTATTATTGGATCACCGCCAACACATCTTCCGCAAATCGACTCGAAATCTTCCTTTATTCGTGCGATTATTGAGAGCTTTGCTTATGCTATTCGAGCAAACTGTGAATTGCTGACTGAGATTTCGGATATAAATCTCGATCATCTTTATGTAGCTGGAGGGATTACATCGAATAAATTTTGGGTAAAAATGCTTGCCAATGTAATGGGTATTCCGGTTTTTACCCCGCAATTCTGTGAAGGATCGTCATTGGGTGCAGCAATTTGTGCAGGTGTTGGGGCAAATGTGTTCTCAGATTTCAAAGAAGGCGCTTCCCGTCTGGTGCACCCAAGATGTGTAAAACCTGACATAGAATTGATGGTGGAGTATGAGCGATCATATAAAAACTGGATTTCCGTCTATCGTTCAATGGAAAAAGTGAAATACAACTTGTAGACCAACGGGCAACCAATCCTAAATAGGTTCTGTAAGATATTTTGAGAGGACAAGGAATAAATCCAATGAAGATATTAATTTCAGCGTTGTTCAATCAACCAATCGTTGAAAAACTGAGGACAACCTATGATGTAATAGTCTTAGAAAATGATATACAAGTTTCTTTATCAGAAAATGAACTAATAAAGCAATTGAACGATGTTGATATTTTCATTACTGAGGAAGATAGAGTTACAAAAAATGTCTTGGATAATAGCCCAAAATTAAAAGCGATTTTTTCTTTACACGGTACACCAGTTGATATTGATTTAGACACTGCTACAGAAAGCGGGATTATGGTATTCAAAACACCTGGTCGGAATGCTGATGCGGTGGCAGAACTAACAATTGCGCTAATGATCATGTGCGCCCGTAAAATCTTGCCCTCCATTAAATGTGTTGAGAGTGGTGAGTGGGCGCACACGCCATACGATTGGTCATATTTTGAATATCGAGGTCAAGAGCTTTGTGGTAAGACCCTTGGTCTAGTAGGATTTGGCTCGATAGGGCAAAAAGTTGCACATCGATTATCTGGTTTTGATATGGAAATGCTTACCTATGATCCTTATGTGAACAAGGATCAGGCGAACCGATTAAATGTAGAATTAACCTCCCTTGAAGATTTGCTTCGCCGTTCCGATTTTGTCAGTGTGCACTTGCCAGTTACTCCTCAAACCAAAGGTGTTATAGGAAAGGCGGAATTTGCATTAATGAAACCAACATCGTACTTTATAAACACTGCAAGAGCGTGGGTTGTTGAAGAAATTGACTTGGTAGAAGTGCTAAGCAATAATCGGATTGCTGGAGCAGGTCTCGATGTGTATATCAACGAACCAATAGGATTGAATTACCCACTAATCGGTTTAGATAATGTCGTTTTAACTCCACATATAGGCGGGGCTACACATGAGGTTGTCGATCACCATTCGGAAATCGTTTTCGATGATATCCAAATATTACGTAAAGGGAAAATACCGGACCATCTGGTAAACCCCGATTGTCTCTCCGTTTTCAGAAAGCGATTTTCTGACAACATTTTCAAGGCTTAACAAGCACTCTCATAACTAATCGTTATGAACATTTTAACCACAAAACAAGGAGAAAAAATGTTATATCAAGATTTACGTCAAGAAGTACTTAATACAACACTTAACCTGCATAAGAATGGAGTGATCCCCCTTACATATGGAAATATTAGTGCCAGGGCAGATATGGACCATTTTGTTATCACTCCAACTAGTATTCCATACGAAGGAATGAAGCCGGAAGATATAGTCGTTGTTGATATGTTGGGGAATGTTGTTGAGGGACATTACCGACCGTCTTCTGAGACACCAATGCACCGGATGATATATGTCGAACGTTCAGATGTCGGTGCTGTAATCCATACGCATGCTCCTTATGCTACTGCTTTAGCTATTGTTGGTCGCTCCATCCCAATTTGCTCGGTAGAAGGATTAGACCTTGGATTTGTTGTTCCCGTAACTGAATATGCGCCTCCTGGAACAAATGAAATTGGATGTGAAGCAATCAGAACCTTATCAGGACCGCCAATTGTTACTAGCGTTCTATTGAAAAACCATGGCACATTGTCCATTGGACTTAACCTTTACCAAACGTACGTAACTGCTTTTACAACCGAGGTAGCAGCCCAACACTATTATTTGGCGTTGCAGGTAGGTGAACCAATCCTTATCGTCGAAAGGGACACAAATACACCGGCTTATTCTCAAAATAACTGATTTCCGATTTCATTTTTCTTACCCTAAACTGGGTGATATCTAACGGGAGAATAGCGCGAGTAAAAAACCTTTCACATGGAATTCGATGCTCGATTTAGTCTGAGTCATTGATACATGGCGAATCGTTTTTACTTCGCGCTTCTTTCATTACCTATGCAAGATTAGGGCATTATTAATCTCGTAACCATTTTTATCCATGAGTTCGTCAAACCACAGCATTTGTTTCCCATCTTATCCAGCCGCGCGCGTTCCTGTAATGGATGGGTGATAAGGTGATAGTTTGACGAACCGTATTTGATCTGCTATTGTTGTTTTTATATGGTGGAAATAAGGCTCCAAGATGCCTTGATGGAATTTAAAACCGTTTACATGCCTTCCAGGAACTTCGCACCGCGGACCAGGGAGGAGTACCTTAACGACCTTGAGGATCTCTTACGGTTCTTAGATCAGGTCCGGATAGAAAAGGTCAATGAACTATCGATTTCAGTAATAGATCGGTACTTAGCTCATTTGGATGATCGCAGCCTGGCTGGAGCCACTCGGAAACGGAAAGTGATAGCCATCCGTGGCTTTCTGACATTCCTATATCGGAATCAATATCTGACCAACGATATCTCGAAAGGCGTCATCCCTCCATTTAGTGAATATCCACTCCCAAGAGTCTTCACCCAAACCGAATATCAACGATTACTTGAGGCTTGCGCGTCTAATGTTCGGGACCTGGCAATAATTCAATTACTGCTGCAAACCGGTATCCGCCTGTCTGAGTTGGTCAACCTTACTCGCGAGAACATAGATTTACCTGCTGATGATACCAATCCTATAGGCACCTTAAAAATAATCTCCGGTGGAGGCCGTAAGAGCCGTGAAATACCCATAAACTCCACAGCTTGTCAAGCAATCCAGAAATACTTAATAAGCCGACCTGAGGTCTCCAGTAACTTGGTATTCCTCAATAATACTGGCCAGCCTTTGGGGGAGAGGGGAGTCCAGAAAGTAGTTTTAAAATACATGACGAAAATTCACCTTCATGGTGCTTCTGTACAGACCTTAAGGCACACATTTGCTGCTCAACATTTGGCCAAAGGAACAAGTATCAAAACAATTCAACTTATGCTCGGACATAAAGATATCCGAACTACTGAGATATATCTTCCATTAGCAAAAGAAATAATCAGAAAGCAAGTGGAAGAAAATGCTCTATAGTGAACCAAGGTATAAACCTTCATCACGAACTGTCTTTTGCTTCTGCCCCCTGTCATTCATATAATGACGCTAATGAGATCTACACCGGGAAAATCCGAGCTTGAACAGCAAATCCTTGTAAACGATTCAGATTATCTTGAGAAGATTTCTAGGCTGATCGAACTAAACCTAGAAGCATTTGGGGTTTTCGCAAAAGTACGAGTGATTAGTGTTCAAGATACTTATTATGAATTTCAAATGGAAGCAGCAGTTGGTACCAACTTAAAAAAGCTTGAAAAACTAACAAGGGAGATGGCCTCAGCCCTATCCGCACCGAATGGAGAGGTAAAATGGCGGATTCCTATCCCTGGAAAAAATTTATTTGGCCTTCAGATACAAAAACCATCTCCAAAATATTTTGAGGAAATTGAAAAAGAGAGGCAGAGACGATTACGGGATAATAGCCCCCGAAGTAATTTCGCATTCATCCTTTACACAATTGGAAAAGCCTTCTTTAACCTTGCTTATAAACTAATTGGGGATCCCCTAAATGAGAAAATGCATTGAGTTTATTCACAAAATTCCAGACAGATGCGACCAGTTGATTGAGAGCGTTAAAATGAAGTTGACATCAAAATATGGCAGAGACCATTCGCAGTGGCGTAGAGGTTGCCAATAGGGGAAGGCTTATCGATGTTACAGATCCTCAACCTGAGGTCAGGAAGAACGCGGAAACCGCACGCGATTGGGCATATAGGGATGAAGCTATTTATCTTTATGGGAAAGCAGTGTTGTTTATTGACCGTTTCATAGATCCGTTGCACCATTTGGATCGAAATCGTCTCCCAGAACCGGTTATAGCATTTGAAAACCTCAGGAATAAGAATACCTTGGCAGCTTTTCGCCTTACTCGAAGCCCTGAGGGACTCCAAAACGTCATTTTATTAAATACAGAGCATTACATTGACCAAGACGGGAAAAAAGTTTGGGAGTACGGTAGATGGGCACAGCTGGAGACCTTGCTTCATGAACAGGTCCATGAGTGGCAACAAGTCTTCGGGAAAGATCCAGTTAGCCTAAAGAGGATCTACCACAACAAAGAGTTTGTCGATAAATGCGAGTCATTAGGTCTCCATCCCAAGCTAGGTGAAGGCTACCATCTAAAATTGGCAGATTGGCCGTTTGCTATTTTGATGAGAGAATTGGGGATTGAACCTCCGAAACTGGAAGACAAACCAGAAGACCTGGATATCGACTGGTTCAAATGGCTCCTTGATTACCTAGGCAAAAGTAAAAAGGGGACTTCAACATTGACAAAATGGGAATGCCCGGAATGTGGATTGAAGGTAAGACTTGGGATAAAAGGGGATCCCGAATTAGTACATGACGCTTGTTCAGAAAAACTCGGGAAGAAGGTCTTTTTAATCCGGGCAGATGGACTAACTCATCAGATGAATCCAAATTCGGATTATAAAATGCCAGATAAGCCGTAGAATAAGAGGAAGTGGATTTGCGCTTAAGGTTGTAAACAACATCGTCAAACCGAGTGTGAGGACATTCCAGAAAAGGCGAACCCAATGGCCGATGATAGCCACCGTGTAAACATTCCTGATATCAAAGATCTCATCACTTTTTCTCAAGGAGCTAATATCGCAGGATTAAGTGATCGTCATTTGCGAAAACTGGCTGCCGCTAATGAAATTTGGGCTATGAAACTCGGCAGGAATTGGTACACAACCGAGAAAGCCATTAAGGACTACCTGGCAAAAGGTATCAAAAGAGGTCCAAAGCCAAAAAAGGTCGCTAAATAGGCATTATTAACTTGTAATTAGTTCCGTTATCGGATATAATACAAGTATCCCGGATGTCATCATGCCACTGAATCGTTGTTGCCGGGCCATTCTTGAAAAAAAAGGAGAGTGTGGCATGGGAGCTGGAACTGGAACGTAAATAACCGGAAACGACAGGCTATTATCGCCTGTCGTTTTCTTTCACCACTTCCACTGTAAGATATATTGCTCAAACAATTTCGGCTGAACCTTCTCCCAAACAATTTCCTGCCTTCCACCTGGCAATGTTACAAACGATGAACTTCCCAAAGGTGTGGCTTTTCGTTGGTTTTTCTGGATAACAGATGCACTTTGCGGCGGTCTACCTTTGGGAAAAATAACGCGCATTTTAATCTTTTCCGTGTAATGACATATTTCTGTCGCCCAATAGCCAACATGGCGTAAAAATCCATCCCGAATTTCCCAGCTTATATGGAACTCGTCAATATCACCTGTCTTTCTGGCCCCGCGCAAGGAGACTAGGATATGGTTTTTAAAACCTGATCGGTATGTGTCTACTGGTAAACCCGGGGTGCAATTGTATTTTTTCAGGATCTTTCCATCACCCCAAGCTTGATCCTGGAAAGCAATTACGTCATCTTGCAGATATTGGACTTTTTCATATTTGCTCACAAAAGCCCGGTAACCATGTTTATCGCGTAATTCAAGAGCTGCTTCATAATCCAAAACCTTATATGGTCCCTGATGGTATCTCGCCTTAAGCCAGTCTAGGCCGTTGACGACGTTTTGAAGCGCTTTCAACCAGGCTGAATCACCAAGGTAATTCGAGATTGCCACCCCTAAGTCCCCAACCTTACCCATCAAGGTTTGGAAATCCATCCTCATTTAACTATAGAAGAAGTGGTCAAGTAGGAACCCAATTTCGGAAGCTCACATAATACCGCCTAATCCAAAACAATTTCCAACCTGTAATATAATGACAACATAAGTGGATTTTTCTAGGAGGACCTTCATGGAAAGAAAGAAAAAGGGTGAGGTAAATGTTTACTTTTCTGATTATTTTAAAATTTCCCCAGATATTCTTGAAACTTATGGTGCCTTCAAC
>DATMYJ010000189.1:0-2346 GCA_035561015.1 Desulfitobacteriaceae bacterium
TTTATCAGGAGCTTCAGATTCGTCCGAAAAAACTTCCATTAAATTCTTTTCTGTTTTCGTTCCTTTCAGCTCTGTCATAACAAAACCTCCATTCATCCCATATTTTTAATCGCGACAGAGAAAATTCGGATACTCTCTCTATCGCGATTTACTGTGTTGATAGTTTCTAGTACTCTTTTCTGACTCCGAATTCAGCAAATTCGACCCATTCTTCAGCGTGAAGGAGTAATGTAACTAACTCATCCAGGAGTGCATAATGATCTTCTTCCTGCTTAACCAGATATTTGAATAAATCTTTTTCATGATCATCAGTGGCTTTGGCTAAAAATTCGGTATAGAGATCAATGCTTTGTTTTTCCTTCTCTAAAGCCATTCTGTAAAAATCCAGCTGACTGGGTATCGCTTTAATTTCACTTTTATAATTACCTATACCCTTAAAAACATTTTTAACTTTCGATAATGTTTCATTATCTTTTAATTCATACGGCATTTTAGAAAGCTTGTCACGTAAAATTCGAGCATGATTGATCTCGTCATTTGCCAGTATCAGGCACACTGTAAGCAAGCTATTATTAATATTGATCCTCGCTTGTTCTGAATAATATATTATACTATCAAGTTCCATATTGATCGCATATTCCAAGGTGTTCATAATTTCTCCTCCTTTAAATTATCAACTGATACCCCTTCAAAATACTTTTCCGCTTAATACTTAACTGATAAGCACCACTGCGCGTCCATAATTTTAGAAATCGATTCATTGTAACTACTTAACGGTAATTGCATTTACCGGACAATCATCTTGTGCTTCTTTGGCGCAGGCTTCAGATGATGAAGGTATCACATCCACTATAACATTTGCTTTGCCTTCCTCATTCAATTTGAACACCTCAGCGCACACTGATTCACAAAGTCCGCATCCTATGCAGGTTTCCTTATCAACAATTGCTTTCATTATTCAACTACCTCCTCTTTAATAATTTGGTTATTCCAATTTGCGGCCAAATTTATTTAACTATTATCTGACCTGTCATTGCTGGATGTATCCCGCAGGAATAATTATAGGTACCAGTTTTTTCGAATTTGAATTCAAAAGTATCTCCTGGAGCCAGATCTGTTGAGTTGAAATCAGATGATTTAATATTGTGCGTGGTAGAATCGTTGTTTGTCCAGACTACGGTCGAACCTGCCGATACAGTTAGAACCGCAGGAGTGAAAGTAAAATCTTTAATGCTGATAGCATGATTTTCAGTAATTTTGTGCGCAACCTCGTTGAGCACATTCTCAGAAACTATAGTGCTGCCGCCAAGAGCTGTTACAACAGCGTTAGCGGCAAGTTTTGCCTGAACATCGGAAGCCGCCGCAGCACCACCGGCATCACATAGAACAATGGGAGCTCCTGATTTGGCTGCAAGTGATGATGCAATGAGAGAGTCTACCAAATGAGCATCAGTACCATTGGCAACGTAAACTTTATCGTAATTATATACCAGGGCATTAAGAACAGCCTTATTCGTTGCAAAACGATCTGTCCCGTAGTGGCGGGTTGCCCCTGCAATGTCGTCCACTAAGGAAGGTCCTCCAATTATATTAACATTGGCTCCCTTGAAGGCAGCTTCCGAGGCGGGAAGGCTTCCATCGGGATTAGCCACTAAAATCGAATAATTATTTGCTGCAGCATAGGAAGCTACAGACAAGGCGTCTGCCAGAGCTCCATAGCCCACAACAAATGATCCGGCAGGATTGATAAGTTTGGCCGCGATCGCTGCCGCAGTAGCTGTACGGTCTTCTCCCTTGAGTACTGTAACAGTTATACCACCAATTGCATTTAGTTGGTCTACGACTGTCTGATTGATTGCTCCAACAGCAAATACTTTTGTTACCCTTAATCTTTGGAGTTCGGCTTTAGTAGTGCTGTTAAGGTTATCTTTTTCTGTCAATAAAATTGGTGATGCTTTTCCAGCCAAGGGTGCTGCTGCCAAAGCGTCTACCAAATTAGCGTCTGCTGCCGGGGCTAAGATTGCGGTATCAGCAGTCATCCAGCCAGTGCTTGAAACAACAACTGCAGTTCCAATTCTGTCCGTACCGAAAAGACGTGCGGTAGTCACTCCATTGTCAGCAGATAGATTGAAAGGGACCATAACTAAAGCCATTCCAGTGATCACTAAACCCGCTAAGGTCTTGGTTGTTAAGATCCGCATAACCCATAGCCTCTCTTTCTTAACCCAACTCAGGTTCTGCAAGGAACAGGAATCTCCTGTCAGCCTTAAGATAACAAGAAGATCAAAAAAATCCGTATAAACATTATTTTTGGTTATCGACTTGACACTTAATTTGCCCCAAAAC
>DATMYJ010000190.1:0-3164 GCA_035561015.1 Desulfitobacteriaceae bacterium
GGTTGAATTCTAGAAAAAAGTTTTGATTTATGCTTGTCACCTTGTCACCCTTTTTAGCCCTGTTCAAAAAGGACGCTGCCAACGGTCAATTTTTCAGCCATCATTTAGGGGCAGTTTATAGTTTTGTCACCATGCCCAGGCTGACAGCAATCTGATTTGACTCATTGATGCAATCAGCAATATCAGGCATATAGTTTATAGTGATACCATCCCAGAAACGTTCCTTCTTGGTACGATTCTGTTCAAACCCGCGTTCTTGCATCCTATTGGCAAATTTAGGCGATTTCAAGGCTGCAGAACCATTTTCTTCACACCAGGTTTTATATGTGGAATATAGGGCAGACAGGGATACTTTCATATCAGTGCCCAGGAGACAGCGCTCTTCGATAAATAACCCTAAGGTATCCATCGATGCCTGATAGGCCTGACCCTCCAGTTTAAATCGTTCAGGCACTTCCAGGTTTTTCTCCCCGGCTTCAATCCATTTCCGACATCCGCGCATAGCCCAGGCCAATATACCTGGCAGCTCAGATTTGAACTTATTTAACAGATCCAAGTCCTGCTCCGCTGGGGGAATAACATTCGTAAAGGGAACGAAAACAAGTCGATTCCAGATGCCGGTATCATCTCCCTGTATATCGGGCTTGTGGTTCCCATGGAGCCAAAGCTTATAACAGGGGATAAATTCCACCGGGCTGGAGTAGAGATCGCGTACTGGTATCACATCTCCGCCAGTAGTCCGCTTAACAAAGGCCTCGTCCAAGCGTCTGCCATCGGTAGTCTCAGAGGCAAAAACCCCCCGGGCCCCTTGCAGCCGAAACAGTTCCGGATTCGCCCCACCCGCATTTTTATGTTTCTGGGTCATGAGAATATCCATCGAAATTCCCTTGCCATAATCACCCAGCAGAAAGTGGATAAGCTCACTGAACATGGATTTGCCAGTGTTTGAAGGACCATAGACAAAGAAAAACTTCTTGAGCAAAACGCCGCTGAATGTAATGCCGACCACAGTGGCCAGATAATCGATAACAGACTGGTCGTTGTATAAAGCAGTAGCGATGAACTTATCCCATACCGGGCATTCTGCAGTCGGATCAAAGTCGGTGGGGATAATTTTACTGATCAGATCCGACTGCTCATGCGGCTGCAGAATACCAGTTTTCAAATTCAGGGTGCCATTTTGGCAGTTCAAGAGGTAGGGATCGTTATCAAAATCCTCAATAGTGACCGGAATACCCTCCCCATATTGGGCCATCTCCACCATCGCTTTTATTCCGGAATTAGATCTGGAGCGTTCAACCCATTTCAAGACATCATTGAGCTCATTACCGCTAAGCTCATTTCTTGCCCGCTCACAGACCTGGTTAAGGGACATTGTGGCCAGTACTTTGACCTGCTGCCTGGAATCTTCGATCCAGCGTTTCCCATTCCAAAGATACCATTTTCGGGTTTGGTTACAATATCTTATCCGATCACCATAGAAGGCGACAAAACGCTCTGCGTTGCCATTGTCACTAAGCGAGCTGAAGAACTCGTTCTCTGCGACTGGATTAGCCCTGGTTTCCTCTTGGCTTTGTTGCTTTATGGCTCGCATAAGATCGTTGAGGTGAACTTTCCCTTTGATGCGCTGTTTGAAACGGCCAAATTCCATCGGATCATTTCGCTGTATGACAGCCAGCCATCGCAGGGTATTAGGCTCAAAACAGACTGCGGCATCATCGAGCATATCAGGAAGGAGCTGCCTTATCCTCAACCGTGCTACGACCGTAGCATTGGTAGCAAAACTGATCGGGCTGGCGACCTTGCAACCGCCTTCAGGACAACTGAAGCCAAGCTGATTCTGGATATGCGAGCAACTGCAAGGCAGGCCAGTGCGTTGTACTTCTGCGATTTTTTGCTCCGTCTCCGCCCAGGAACCCCCGGGATAGTTATCGCTGAATTTATGGATAAGCTCGTTACCGCCAGGAACCTTATGCAAAATAGTAATCATGGCATGCCAATCGGGTTCGCTCAGGCTTTTGTAATCATCCCGGCAGTGTTGGATGAAGCGGCAATTATTAATAATGTCCTTAATATCTCCTGGTTCATTTTCAACTACGTTACTTCTTGTGCTGCTGGTTCCTTGTGCCTTGGACTCGAGATAGTCCGAGAATTGTTGGGGCTCGTAGCGGCGGGTATAATCGGCCTTCCTTATGGTTACATTCCTTGGCTGCTCGGGATCCTTGAAGTTCTTGGTGCAGGGGACACGCAGGACTCGGGCTAAGTCGGCAGTGTTATCCAGGCTCCAGCCGTGCCCTTTAGCCTCCAAACGTAAAGCCTGCTGGAAGTTTTTTGAGAGCAGCTCAACATCTTGGCGTTCTTCTTCACTTGCTAATACCCAGGGTTTCGGGAACAGCCAGTAGACGTGCAGGCCGCCTCCGCTGTGGACGACCACACTGGGCTCAAAGGGCAGGCTTTCTATTATCTTCAGGGCATCTTTCACTGTTGCCGGCAGATCAGAACTGGAATGACCGGGACCGGCAATATCAATATCAACCCATAAACCGGGAATTACACTTACAGTACCAGCACTGCCTCGAGTTGAAGCAGACAGAACTTTTGCCTGAAGCCCAACCCCAAAGTAAACATCCAGACCTCGTCCAGCTAACTTGTGGCAGGCTTCTGCAGCCTCAGTAAGCTGGGTAGTTGAGTAATACCTGGTTTGCTTGCTTTGCTTATCCCATATCGTTAGAAAGCCCGGGCAATCGCCATAAAAGGCTGAGAAGAATTCTGTTGTTTCTTCGGTATTATCTGTTCCCAGGATCGGTTCATTATCCAGCGGGGTTTCAGGAACGATATTCACTTTGACTGATAGGGGTCTGTCTGTGGTTGTTAGCGAATCTAATGAAGTCAGCTGCATATTATTTGTCCTCCTGTGTTATTCTTTTTGTTCGTTGTTGGTCAATTACCTGCAGGATACGGGCAAGCAGATCATTGCTGGGTACTGCGCGCCCGTTCTCGAATTGACTCATTTTGTCCGGAGTAATTCCAACAAGCCTGGCTAACTCATAGCCCTTGAGTCCGGATCTTAGGCGCTTAATCTTGATTTCAAATGCATCCATAATCAATCTCCTTACAATAAAAAATAATCAGTAGCTTTGCTGGGGGCCCCCTTGCTTAGCTCT
>DATMYJ010000191.1:0-2089 GCA_035561015.1 Desulfitobacteriaceae bacterium
GATCATTGTTAAGATATAAATCTAACGGACTGGTTGGTGAGGTTATGCGTTTTCAGGACATTATTAACAGGGATATGATTCTGTTGAATCCGGGAGATACTTTAGAGAAAGCCATGAGCGCCTTAAAACAGACCAAGCTCAACATGCTTCCTGTAGTAAACTCCGAAGAAAAACTTAGCGGAGTTTTCACCAGAAGCAACCTTTACAAGGCCCTGTTGAACAAGGCTTCTTTAAATGATGTTATTGATCCCTGGGTCATTGATGTTGTCTTCAGTTTACAGGAAGACATGTCTTTTCAAACAGTTGAAGAAATAATCAAGAACAGCCGGGTCGGCTCTGCTCCGGTAGTGGATAAGAATGATAAGGTCGTGGGTGTCCTTACCAAAACCAATACTGTTGTGAATCTTTTCAAAAAATCCAGTCTGCTTAATGCCAAACTTACAGCAATATTGAACGCCATGCATAACGGAGTAGTAGCTTTTGATGAAAAAGGCCATATTACACTTATCAATAAAAGCGCCGCCAAAATGTTGTCACTCAGCGCCAGGGACAGTATAGGACTGTTATGGCATGAAGTAATCACGGGACTGGAACTGCAGCCAGTGCTGGAAAAAGGAGAAGCTAAAACAGGTCTCAAGTATGTATATGGCAATATTGCCGCTGTAGTCAATATCAGACCGATAATAGACGATGTTGCAGTAACCGGAGCTGTCGCTGTCTTTCATGATTTATCTGAGCTCAAACAAATGACCCAAGAACTCGAAGAAACCAAGAACTTAAACCGTACCCTGGAAACGGTAATCAATATTATCAATGACGGTATTGTTGTGGTTGATGAGCGCGGGCATGTCACTTTGATCAATCAGGTTCTGGCTGATTTTTTAAAGGTACGGCAGGAAGATGCTTTGGGCAAGCATATCCAGGATTTAATGCCTAACAGCAGACTCCATATAGTGTCCAGAACAGGTGTGCCGGAGTTTAGCGAGATACAGAATATTGATGATCAACAATATCTCGTTTCCAGATTACCGATCATAAAGAATGGTGTACCATCCGGTGCTGTTGGCAAGGTGGTCTTCCCTCAACTGCCCGAGATACAGGAGCTCGTCCGAAAACTTAATGCCCTGCAAGGCAAGGTAGCCTATTATGAAGAGGAATTACAAAACTCCAAGGTCAAGCAGTTAGAAGTGATGAGAATTATTGGCACAAGCCCGATCATGCTTCATCTTAAAGAGGAGATCCGCAAAGCATCACGTTCTGATTCAACAGTCCTGATTACCGGAGAGAATGGCACCGGTAAAGAATTAGCCGCCCATGCTGTTCATTATGAAAGTGAGCGCTGCAATGGTCCTTTTATTAAAATTAATTGTGCGGCAATTCCGGAAGATGCCTTAGAGTCAGAAATACTCGGTTATGCTCCCGGGGCTTTTTCCGGGGCTAATCGCAACGGCAAGCCGGGACGCTTTGAGTTGGCCGATAAAGGAACTCTTTTTTTAGATGAAATCGGCTATATGTCCTGCCGGCTGCAAGCCAAGCTTTTGCGCGTTATTCAGGAAAGAGAATTTGAACGGGTGGGAGGAATAAAAACGATCAGTGTTGATGTGAGAATTATTACTTCAACCAATATGGATTTGCCTAAAGCTGTCGCTGCCGGCACTTTCCGGGAAGACTTGTATTATCTATTAAATGTGATAAATTTGCATCTGCCCCCCCTGCGCGAACGCAAAAACGATATTGAATTGTTAGCCGTAGGTTTTATCAAAAAACTTAACCGGATCCTAAGAACAGAAATCACCCAAATTTCCCCGGAAGTACTGGATATTTTTATGGATTATTCCTGGCCAGGAAATATTCGTGAATTAAAGAATGTTATTGAAAGAGCAGCCAATTATGCTGTCAAGGATGAGATACTGCCTGTTCACCTGCCTTCCTATTTATTTACCCCGAAGGTAACAATGCAAATAGCCCGAAATGAAACTGAAAATACCTATCGGGATATTGTTAAAAATACCCAAAAAGAAGTTATTATCAGCGCTTTGGATAAGGCCGGCGGCAATAAGAGCAAAGCTGCCAAAATACTTAATATGAG
>DATMYJ010000192.1:0-6601 GCA_035561015.1 Desulfitobacteriaceae bacterium
TTGCTATGCCGAGGGATATCCATCCTGATGTCTGCCAGCTGAAGGGTGTTACCTTATATGATATTGACGATCTGCAGGGAGTAGTGGATAAACATCTTCATGCCCGGGAATCAGCTGCCAAATATGCCGACAGGATTATTGATGAAGAGATAATCAGCTTCCTGAAGTGGCATAATTCCCTATATGTCATTCCTACAATTGTAGCCTTACAACAAAAAGCCGAGCAAATCAGAGAATCACAGCTTAATCATGCTTTGGAACGTATGGGAGGCCTGACCCAAAAACAGGAGAAAGCCGTGCGTTCCCTGGCCAATTCAATTATTAATCAATTACTGCATATTCCTATAACTAATTTGAAAGAACTGGCAGATACGGGGCAAGGTCATTTATATACCGAAACTCTCCGGAATCTTTTTGATTTGGATGTTTCTGAAGAAACAAATACTGCTTTCAGGATTGTCAAACGTCCCGGTCAAATTTTACAGGGAGGCTTGGAATGACGTTAATAAAGACTATACGGATCGGTACCCGCGACAGTCAATTGGCCATGTGGCAGGCTAAGTGGGTACAGTCACAGCTTTCCCGGCTTTATCCCGCCTGTGAATTTCTTCTTGTTCCGATGAAAACCAAGGGAGACAAGATTCTGGATGTAGCTTTGGCTAAAATAGGAGATAAAGGTCTATTTACTAAAGAATTAGAAGAGGGTCTTCTGCGGGAGGAGATTGATCTGGCAGTACATAGCCTGAAAGATCTGCCGACGGTTTTGCCTGCTGGCTTAGAAATAGCCGCCTTTTGTCTCCGGGAGGAGCCGCGTGATGTTTTTATCAGTAAAAGTGGCCTATCACTTAATAATTTGCCGGCAGGAGCTATTCTTGGAACCAGCAGTTTACGTCGCAAGGCCCAACTCCTGCATTATCGTCCTGATTTAAACTTCATCGATCTGCGGGGGAATCTGCAGACAAGGTGGCAGAAATTACTTGATTCCGACATAAGCGGCATTATTCTGGCGGCAGCAGGTGTCATACGAATAGGCTGGGAAGAACGGATCACAGAGCTTATTCCGGTCCATATTATGCTTCCAGCAGTAGGACAAGGTTCAATTGCCTTGGAGATTGCCGCTGAGAGAAGCGATATAAGCAAGTATCTCAGGGAACTTAATCATCCTGAGACAGAAATGGCTGTGCGTGCTGAACGTGCCATGATGAGAGAATTGGAAGGTGGCTGTCAGGTTCCGATAGGGGCTTTGGGCAGGGTGCAAGGCCGGGAGATTTTATTGCAGGGGGCAGTGGCTTCTCTGGATGGTCAGAGACTATTAAGCTGTACTGTTCGTGGCTCTAAACCGGAAAAGACCGGTCTGGAAGCGGCTGCTCGGCTGCTGGCCCAGGGTGCCAAGGAAATATTAGCCGAAATAAGGTAAAGCAAATATGCTTAATTTTCACTAAGCAATAGTGATTTACGGGCTTGTATATAAGATGAGGGAAATTAGTATTAAGACATAGGAACTGAGGTGTGGAAGATTTGGGAAAAGGTTACGTTTATTTAGTCGGTGCCGGGCCTGGAGATCCAAAATTAATAACACTGAAAGGATCAGAATGCATAGCCAAAGCTGAAGTTTTGGTATATGATCGCTTGGCTTCCCGGCGCTTATTGAGTTTAGCTGGGCCGGACTGTGAATTTATTTATGTGGGTAAGTCTCCGGATCGCCACACTTTACGTCAGGAGGAGATAAACCAGGTTCTCGTACAAAAAGGCAGGGAGGGCAAGGTAGTTACCAGATTAAAGGGGGGGGATCCTTTTGTTTTCGGTCGCGGCGGTGAGGAAGCGGAAGCTTTGACTGAGGCTGGGATACCTTTTGAGGTTGTTCCGGGGGTCACTTCGGCGATCTCCGTTCCCGCTTATGCTGGAATTCCGGTTACTCACCGGGATTTAACATCTTCCTTTACAGTGATTACCGGACACGAAGACCCTGCAAAAAACGCTACAGCTCTTGAATGGCAATATCTCGGTCCGAGTCATGGTACCCTGATATTTTTAATGGGCATGGAAAATCTGGAAACAATAGCTTCGAAACTTGTGGAAAATGGCAAAAAACCGCAAACACCGGTGGCTATCGTCCAATGGGGCACCCGCCCGGAACAGTGTACTTTGGTGGGAACATTAGACAA
Source organism: Desulfitobacteriaceae bacterium (assembly GCA_035561015.1). GTDB lineage: Bacteria > Bacillota > Desulfitobacteriia > Desulfitobacteriales > Desulfitobacteriaceae > UBA2264. The sequence goes on from DATMYJ010000192.1 coordinate 2,166, forward strand.
TATAGCCCAATTGGTCAAAAAGAAGGGCCTTACCAATCCTGCTATTATTATCGTGGGAGAAGTTGTATCTTTACGAGAAAAATTACAATGGTTTGAGAAAAGACCCTTATTTGGCAAGCGAATCATTGTTACCAGAGCTCGACACCAAGCCAGTGCCCTGGCGCAAGCTATTGAAGAACTGGGGGGAGAGGCCTGGGAATTTCCGGCTATAGAACTCTCTCCTCCTTCAGAGCCGGAATACTTGACTAAAGCCCTAAAAAATCTTAAAAATTTTCAATGGCTCGTTTTTACCAGCGTTAACGGGGTAGAAGCTTTCTTTCAGGAATTAACAAAGCAGGGTCGGGATATCCGTGATTTGAAAGGAATGGAAATTGTCGCTATCGGACCCGTGACACAGGCAGCTTTAGAAAAGAAAAATTTGCGGGTAGCGTATGTTCCTGAGGAATACCGGGCAGAAAAAATAATTGAGGGTTTAGCCAGCCGGATTTTACCTGGCCAAAGCGTTTTATTAGCTCGCGCCGAAGAGGCCAGGGATATTCTGCCTGAATCTTTAAAAGCCCTGGGTGCGGACGTGTGGGATATTGCTGCTTATAAGACTGTGCTGGGTGGAGCAAACAGGGAAGAATTGAAAAGCATGCTTACAGAAAAGGCTGTTCAGGCAGTAACCTTTACCAGTTCCTCAACAGTACGTAATTTTATCCAGCTTCTGGAGGGAGATCTTTCGCTGCTGGACGGGGTCAAAGTATTTTCGATTGGTCCTATTACGAGTGCCACAGCCCGGGAACTGGGCTTAAAGGTTCACAAGGAAGCAGATAAATACACGATTGCAGGGCTGGTCCAGGCACTGGTAATAGGAGTTTAAAAACTCATTATTGCCAGTGCGCATACGCTGCATTTACTATTTATTTGACGATAAGGCTGCGTACCATAACCAAAAAACTGTTCTGCAAATTAACCGTTGGCATGCTTATGCTTATCGTCGGCGTTTATTATCGTTAATTCTGCTAGATACTCACTAAGCAATATTAATTCACAGGATTGAGACAGGGAGGCAGGAGCGTTTATCCCGAAGAGGGATAAGGCCATATCGTGTTACACCTCGCGTAAATTTGACAAATGACACAACTTAAAATATTGATTTATGGGCCAGAAACGGGGAAATGGATTAGCTGGTTTTGTGGAGGGCAGATGAGATGGATTTAAGAAGGCGGCCGCGGCGCTTAAGGATTAATGAGACTATTCGGAAAATGGTCAGAGAAAATCATCTACGGCTTGAAGATTTAATTTATCCTATGTTTGTAATGTTCGGAGAAAAACAGCGGGTGGAGATACCGTCTATGCCTGGAATGTTCCAGTATTCCCTGGATGAATTTGTTGTTGCTCTCCGGGAAGTAGCGAATTTGGGTATACCGGCAGTTCTGCTATTTGGCATACCAGCTATAAAAGATTCTTGTGGCAGCGGAGCCTATGATGAACAGGGTATAGTGCAACAGGCTGTTCGTCTGGCTAAAAAGCATTATCCGGAATTATATGTTATTACAGACGTTTGTTTATGCGAATATACGGATCATGGTCATTGCGGCCTGATAAAAGACGGTCAAATTCTAAATGATCCAACCTTGGCTTTGTTGGCTAAAACTGCAGTTTCTCAGGCCAGAGCGGGGGCTGACATGGTTGCTCCTTCAGATATGATGGACGGCAGGGTAGCAATTATACGAGAGTCTTTGGACAAGGAAGGTTTTAGTGATATTCCGATTATGGCTTATTCGGCGAAATTTGCTTCCGGATTTTATGGCCCTTTTCGGGAGGCAGCAGGTTCGGCTCCCCAGTTCGGGGATCGCAGAACTTATCAAATGGACTCGCCCAATGGCAATGAGGCTATGCTGGAAACAGCTCTGGATATTGAAGAAGGTGCTGACATTATCATCGTTAAACCGGCCTTGGCTTATGGAGATATTATTTATCGCAGTAAACAAAGATTCGGCCTTCCCATAGCTGCTTATAATGTGAGCGGAGAATATGCCATGGTCAAAGCAGCTGCAGCTAACGGGTGGATTGATGAGAGACGAATAGTAATGGAGTCTCTGGTTGGTATGAAGCGCGCCGGAGCCGATTTACTGATAACCTATCATGCTTTGGATGTAGCCAGATGGTTGAAGGGGGATTAAGGGAATGGCACTACATGATGAAAAAAGCCTGCAGGCTTTCTTAAGGGCTAAAAGTGTGATTCCGGGAGGAGTAAACTCTCCTGTTCGGGCTTTTAAAGCGGTTGGGCGCCATCCCTTGTTCATCGAACGCGGGGCAGGGGCCAGGATCTGGGATATAGACGGTAATAACTACCTCGATTATGTTTCTTCCTGGGGTCCTCTGATTGCCGGACACGCCCATCCCGAGGTTGTGGAGGCTATAAAAAAGGCAGCTGAAAAGGGTACAAGTTATGGTGCTCCTACGGAAATAGAAACTGATTTGACGGAGGCGGTTTTGAAGGCCTACCCGGCGATGGATATGGTACGCATGGTTAATTCAGGTACGGAAGCAACCATGAGTGCCTTGCGTCTGGCTCGCGGGGCAACAGGCCGGACCAAAATCGTTAAATTTGAAGGATGTTATCATGGTCATGCAGATGCCTTGCTGATCAAAGCCGGCAGCGGGGCCCTTACTCTTGGCGTGCCGGATTCACCGGGAGTACCTGCCCAGACGGCTTCGACAACCATTTCAGCCCGTTTTAATGACTTGAATGGTTTAAGGGAAATCTTTAGCAGTGAAGGCCAGGATATCGCCGCCGTTATTTTAGAGCCAGTCACCGGCAATATGGGAGTTGTTTTGCCGGAACCAGGATTTCTTCAAGGTTTGCGTGAGCTCACAGCCGAATATGGCTCCTTGCTGATCTTTGATGAAGTTATGACAGGTTTCAGGGTTAGCTACGGCGGTGCGCAGGAATACTTTAAAATCGACCCTGATCTGACTTGTTTAGGTAAGATAATCGGAGGCGGACTTCCTGTTGGTGCTTATGGCGGAAAAAGAAAGTTCATGGAGCAGATTGCTCCGAACGGTCCGATTTACCAGGCAGGTACACTTTCAGGCAATCCCTTGGCTATGGCTGCCGGGATGGCGACACTGAAACTTTTGCAAAAACCGGGAGTCTATGTTGATTTGGAAAAGAAAACGTTTCGCTTAGCTGACGGGATCAAAGAATTAGCCCAGAAAGCCGGTCTGTCTTTAGCGGTAAACATGATCGGAGCCATGTTTTCGGTATTTTTCACTCCCGAAAATGTCAGGGATTTTCGTACCGCCTGTACTTCAGATGTGGATATTTTTGCCCGCTATTATAGGGGTATGCTGGAAAGAGGCGTTTATCTGGCCCCCAGCCAATATGAAGCGGTATTCTTATCAATTATCCACACCGATAATGATATAGATTTTACTCTGGAGCAAGTCAGACAAGTATTGAAAACCTTGTAACAAGACAAACTGGAAACAGACACTGATAAATCCTTCTGAAACTTCAGTTTTGCAGAAGGATTTATCATATGTTCATATAAATTTAGAATGGGAAGAGTCAAGAAAAGAATCGGAGTTAGGGTGAGCCATATGCTAATAAAGACACTAGCGGAAAACACCGCGGTTTCCGAGGAATATGAGAGCGAACATGGACTCAGTTTATATATCAAGACCGACAGCCATAAGCTCCTTTTTGATTTGGGCGCAAGTGCTTTGTTTGCCGAAAACGCCAGGAAAATGAATGTTGATCTTTCCGAAGTTGATCTGGTTGTTATTTCTCACGGACATTACGATCACGGTGGCGGACTGAGGACTTTTTTAAATATAAATTCCCAGGCAAAAATATATTTGCAGCAGAAAGCATTTGATAAGTATTATCTGAACAAATCAGGCGTTGATAAAACCTATATTGGTCTGCAGAGGGAATTGATGCCAGATAATCGCTTCGTCTTTGTTAGGGACCATCTTATTATCGATGACCAATTGGAATTGTTTTCTGATATTAAAGGTGCGAAATTCAACTCATCGACTAATCAGGATTTGTTGATGGAGTCAGATACTTCTCTGCTGCCGGATGATTTTGCTCATGAACAAAATCTGATCATCAGAGAGAATGGAATAACATTACTGGTAGCCGGCTGTGCCCATAAGGGGATTGTGAATATACTAGATTATCTGGTTAGTGTAAAAAAAGTTCGGCCAAGCCATGTTATAGGCGGGTTTCATTTATCCAGCCGAGCAGCAAAGAAGTATGAAGATCCTGCCTTGGTCAGTCTGATAGGGGAATATCTTAAAAATACGGGGGCAAATTATTACACCTGTCACTGCACAGGCCTGGAACCTTATCAGAATCTGCAAAAAATTATGGAAGAAAAAATACACTATCTCGCAACTGGGAGTCAAATAGTAATGTAAATATTCCCATTTACATCAAA
>DATMYJ010000193.1:0-15872 GCA_035561015.1 Desulfitobacteriaceae bacterium
TTTAGTGATCAGAAACCTCAGGTAAGATAAGTAACTTTTTGTAAGAAAGATCATTAGCAGAAGCTGTAAATATAATTTAATGATGAAAACAAAGGGTTAAAAAGGATGTGTTTCTGTGAATAACAGTGGTTTGCTCAATAAAGACGAGATATTTCAATTTGCAATTTGGGTTCCCGTGGACAAAGTTTGTGTAGCCGGGGATTTTAACCACTGACGCCATGAAGAACATCCTATGCAAGTAATCGAAAACAGCGGGGTCTGGCCGCTTTTTTCCCGGCATCAGTACGGGTCGGTTGTATAAGTATGAAATACATACCAAAAATAGAGTGGTACTCCTGAAATCGGATCCTTATGTATTTTGGTCGGAGCTAAGACTGGCAACTGCCTCGGTTATCTGTCCCTTGGATGGTTATGAATGAATGGCATAACCAGGAGCAAAGTATTCTGGTTTTCTGCCGCCGGACTATAAAATCCAGTGGTTTTATTTTGACAGTTATTAATTTTTTGCCGCGTTACTGCGAAAGTTACCGCATCAGTTCCTGAAGCGTGAAAATACCGGGAAATTCTGAATTCCAACCGGGCCACCTTTGGGGGTTCCGGGCAGGTGAAGAATATTTTGCCCTTTGCGGAAAAGGCAGCCTGGCAGGATAGAGAGTATTCTCTGCAAATTAAGCTTCCTCCCTGAGGCTGATCCTGTTAAAACCTGACCCTGCAGAGATTTAGAATCAAAATTATTGGAGAATTGGCATCATTGGGGGGGCATAGTATGTTTATTGATAAAGATGATTTCAAGAAGGCGTATCTTAAAAAGATGATAGAGACAGAAATATCCCTGGAAGAAGGAACTCTTGGGGATAAATATAGAACATTGGTCATTCTGCTTAAGGAAAAAATAATTTCCTGCCGGGCCCTGACCAAGGAAGAAAGTGCCCACAAAAAACGTGTCTATTATTTTTCCATGGAATTTCTGCTCGGCAAGCTGCTGCACTATTATCTGGTCAATATGGGCATAGAGGAGCTTGTCCGGGAAGGCCTGGAGGATGTTGGTCTCGATCTTGATGACTTGTTGCGGCAGGAAAGCGATCCGGGCTTGGGAAACGGCGGCCTGGGAAGACTAGCGGCCTGCTTCCTGGATTCTATGGCTTTTCTGGGTATAGCGGGACATGGTAACGGCATCCGCTTTAAATACGGCTTATTTGAGCAAAAAGTCATCAATGGCTTCCAGTACGAAGTAGCTGATAACTGGGCTAAAGACAGCTATCCCTGGGAGACGCGCAAACCGGATAAAAGTATCGTTGTCAAATTTAAAGGCAATGTCAGAGTAGCAGCGGTAAAGGGTAAACTGGAGTTTTACCATGAAAATTACGAATCAGTGCTTGCTGTACCTTCGGATATCCCTGTTATCAGCTATGAGAACCAAAAGAATATCAATAACCTGCGGCTCTGGAGTGCGGAACCGCTCTCCACGGAACTGGATCTGGTCAGTTTCAACAGAGGAGAATTCCGACAGGCGTCCGGCATCGGCTCGGAAATTGAGGCTATCTCCTATGTGCTTTATCCGGATGACAGCAATCGAAGCGGGATGGAACTAAGACTCAAACAGGCCTATTTCTTTGTGGCTGCAGGTTTAGGATCGATCATCCGCGCTTATAAGAAACGGCATGATTCTCTGGCGGACTTTTCGCGTCAGGTGGCCGTTCACATCAATGATACTCATCCTGTGCTGGCTATACCGGAACTGATGCGTATTTTGATTGATGACGAAGACATGGGCTGGGATCAGGCCTGGAATATTACGGGGAATACCATTTCTTTCACTAACCATACAATCCTGCCTGAAGCTCTGGAAAAATGGCCGCTTGATTCATTCCGCAGCCTTTTGCCGCGCATCTATATGATTATTGAAGAGATTGACCGCCGCTTCCAGGAAACAGTAACCAGAAAATACCCGGCCGAAACGGAACTCCTGGAAAATACCCGGATTATTAAAGACGGGCAGGTTTGGATGGCAAATTTGGCGATCATCGGCAGTTCATCTGTCAATGGTGTAGCAGCCTTACACACTAATATTCTCAAACAGGAGGTTTTTAAAGATTTCTTCCGGATTTTTGGCTATAAATTTAATAACAAAACTAATGGAGTCAACCACCGGAGATTCCTGCTGATGGCTAACAGCGAACTTTCCGCTCTGATTACAGAGGCTATTGGTCCGGCCTGGAAAAAAGAAGGTAGGGAACTTAAGAAACTGCATGCCTTTCGGGAGGATAGTGCCTTTCTGGAAAAATTGGCCCAAGTCAAGTTCAGCAATAAAGAGCGGTTGGTCAGGTATGTCAGGGAAAAACAAGGGCTTATTCTTGACCCCTCTTCCCTGTTTGATGTTCATGTCAAGAGAATTCATGCCTATAAACGGCAATTACTCAACGTTTTGAAAATTATCCATCTCTATAACATGGTGCTTGCTGATCCCTCTTCCCAGCCAGGACCTCAGACCTTTATCTTTGCCGGCAAAGCGGCCCCGGGCTATCGCTTTGCCAAAACGGTGATTAAACTGATCAATACCCTGGCCGCCAAAATCAATAATGATCCCCGGGTGAACAAGATCCTGAAAGTTGTCTTTTTAGAAAATTTTAATGTCTCCCTGGGTGAGCTGATTTATCCGGCCGCTGATCTCAGTGAACAGATCTCCACAGCCAGCAAAGAAGCCTCAGGGACGGGAAATATGAAATTCATGTTCAACGGCGCTTTGACGATCGGAACTCTGGATGGAGCTAATGTGGAGATCAAGGAAGCTGTGGGAGAAGATAATATTTTCATATTTGGCCTGACAGCAGAGGAAGTTTTGGCCTACATTTATAACGGTAATTATCATTCCTGGGATGAATACTATGGCAACCAGAAACTTAAGCGTTGTCTGGACCAATTAGTCAGCGGATTTTTGGAGGATCCCACAGAAGAATTCAGACTTATTTTTGATTCGCTTTTGATCTACAGCGATGATTTCTTCGTCCTTAAAGACTTCCATTCCTATCTTGAAGCCTATAAAAAGGTTCAACTGCTTTATTCTGAGCGGGAAAATTGGAACCGAAAATCCTTGATCAATATTGCCGAGGCAGGGAAATTTTCCAGTGACCGGACGATCAGGCAGTATGCCGACCGCATCTGGAGAATCAAAAGGCCCTACTAGAAGACGAAGTTCAAAGCTCGTACCCCGTGCCTTGCGCACCGGATAAGCATCAGCAGCTGCAAAAGAAGGAAGTGTGAGAGTATGCGTAAACAGGAGTGTATAGCAATGCTTTTAGCGGGTGGCCAGGGAAGCAGATTAGGACCACTAACCCGCAATATCGCCAAACCGGCAGTATCTTTCAGTGGTAAGTACCGGATAATTGATTTCAGTCTGAGTAATTGTTCTAATTCCAACATCAATACAGTGGGTATCCTTACTCAATACAAACCTTTTTTGCTGAATTCCTATATCGTCCAGGGTTCAGCCTGGGATCTGGACGCTCCCGGCGGGGGTGTGCATATTCTGCCGCCTTATCTCGGGGAAAATGAAGGCAGCTGGTATAAAGGAACGGCAGATGCGGTCTACCAGAATATGGAGTTTATTGATTTTTACGACCCGGACTATGTCCTGATTATTTCAGGGGATCATATTTATAAGATGAATTACAATGAAATGCTGAAATTTCATAAAGAAAAGGAGGCAGATATCACTGTTTCCACCCTGACAGTACCCTGGGAGGAAGCTTCCCGCTTCGGCTTGGTGACTTGCGATGAAAACGCCAGAATTATCCGCTTTTCGGAAAAACCGGCCGAACCGGAGACCAATCTGGCTTCCATGGGAGTCTATATCTTTAACTGGAAGGTGCTTAAACTAGCCCTGATCGAAGACAGTGAAGATCTTGTATCCGATAATGACTTTGGCAAAAATATTCTGCCTCGGCAAGTGCAGCAAGGTAAAAGGATCTTTGCTTATAATTTCCAAGGTTATTGGAAAGATGTTGGTACTATTGAAAGTTATTACCAGGCCAATATGGAGTGTTTAAACGGAGGATCCTCCCTGAATATTTTTGATCCCAGACATAAAATATATTCCAATGAAGATATTTTACCCCCGCAGTATGTGGGTTCGGCAGCCAAAATAGAGAACAGTATTGTCTGCAACGGCTGTAATGTTTTAGGAGAGGTCAGCAACTCCATTCTGGCCCAGGGCGTCTTTGTGGGGGAAGGGGTTTGCATCAAGGATTCGATTCTGCTGCCCCATGCCAAAGTTTATAATCAAACACATATTTTTAAATCCATTATCGGGGAAAGGGCGGAAATCAGAGAACATTGTCTTATTGGGGCTAATCTGCGGTCTGATTCGGAACAGGAAGGGATTACGGTGATCGAAGACCACCACTTGATTCCCATGGATTCTGTCATCGATGCGGGTAGAAATATATACAGGTTGCGCTAAACAGAAGCAAGACGGGAGTGAGACTAAGTGTACGATACAATTGCCATTCTTTTTGCAAACAGCGGATTCGACTCTCTGCAGGGGTTATCTTTAGAAGGATCGATTGCCGGAATGCCGTTCGGCGGGAGATACCGGCTGCTTGATTTTGCCCTGTCCAGCATGGTCAATTCCGGCATAAGAACTATCGGTTTGGTTACACCGCGCCACTACAGATCGATACTCGACCACCTGGGCGGCGGCAGGGACTGGTTCCTGGACCGCAAAGCCGGCGGGCTGTTAATTTTGCCTGGGGCCATCCACGGTCTGACACAGCAGAGGATCAATTTCCGCATCAGGGATATCGAGCTGAATCTTGATTATTTGCACAGGAGTTATGCGAAAAACGTTGTGATCAGCAGATGTAACCAGGTTTTCAATTTCAACTACAAAGATGCTCTGGAATTTCACAACAAAAAGGGAGCGGATATTACTCTAATCTATAAAATACCGGAGAAACCCACTGATAAGCACGGCAAGATCCGGCTTTTTCTGAACGAGGATCAGCAGGTCAATAAAATTAAGGAAGAGGAATCAGAACATCTGAAAGTGCCTTATTTTATCAATCACTTGATTATCCGGCGCAAAGTCCTGCTGGATATCATTCACGGCTACAAACCCCTGGAAACCGTCGATTTAATCCAGCCCATTGCCGAAAATGTCCAAACCCTTCAAGTATATGGCTTTGCTTTTAACGGCTATATCCAGACTATTCATTCTGTTAAGGATTATTTTGAGCGCAATATGGACCTCTTAGATCCTGAAATCAGGACGAAATTATTTTGGGGCCCTGACAGCATTCATACCAAAGTTGCGGATAATCCTCCCACCAAACACGGTTGTCAGGCTCGGGTCAGGAATTCTTTGATCTCCAGCGGCTGCCTGATCGAGGGAGAGGTCGAAAATTCAGTTCTTTCCCGTTGTGTATTTATAGAGCCAGGAGCGCAAATCACTAACAGCGTTCTTATGCACAGTTGTATAATTCGGGCCGGGACAGTTCTGGATCATGTTGTTCTGGACAAGTTTGTTGAGGTCAAATCAGGGAATGTCCTGAAAGGAAGCAGGGATAATCCGCTGGTCATGAAAAAAACGGCGGTCTGAGCTGGAAAAGAGGAAGAATATGAGAGTTGTTTTTGCCATCACGGAAGCAGATCCTTTTCTCAAAACAGGCGGTCTGGGAGATGTGGGCGGTTCTTTACCGGCTGCTTTGCAGAAACAGGGGGCCGATGTTCGGGTTTTCCTGCCGAAATACAGTCTGATTCCTGAGCGTTTTCGCCGGGAATTTAAACATCTGACCCATTTTTCTGTCCCAATAGCCTGGCGCAGACAATACTGTGGGCTGGAGGAAATGACCTATCAGGGAGTACATTATTATTTTATCGACAATGAGTATTATTTTGACCGTCCGAGTGCCTATGAGAATTTTGATAAAGCCGAACAATATGCTTTCTTTTCCCGGGCCGTCCTGGAAAGCCTTGTCTATCTGCCGGGATTTCAGCCGGATATTATTCATTGTCATGATTGGCAGACAGCCCTGATCCCGCTGATGCTGAAGGAGTTTTACAACCAGGAGCCACTCTATTTTCCGCTGAAGACTGTCTTTACCATTCATAACCTTAAGTACCAGGGGATTTTTGCACCAGAAGTCCTGAGTGACATTATCGGCCTGGGACGGAATTTGTTTACTGAGGATAAGCTGGAGTTTTTCGGGGCGGTCAATTATATGAAAACAGCCCTGCTTTACGCCGACCGGATTACGACAGTCAGCCCGACCTATGCCCAGGAGATCCAAACCCCAGCTTACGGTGAGAAGCTGGATGGAATCTTGCATCAGCGCCGGGATTCTCTGCAGGGCATCTTAAACGGCATTGATTACAACATTTATAACCCCAACCAGGACCCTTATCTGGCAGTTCCCTTTAAGGCCTCTCCCCGGGCTAAAGAAGAAAATAAAGAATATCTGCAAGGCAGTCTGGGATTGCCGGTCCAGAGAGATCCAGCCGTGCTGGGGATGGTAACCCGCCTGGTCGATCAGAAAGGCCTGGATCTGCTGGCTCATGTGCTGGAAGAAATACTGCTGCTGGATGTCCAGCTGATAATCCTCGGGGCTGGAGAAGAACGCTACGAGGAGATGCTGCGCTATTTTGCCGGCAAATATCCGGACAAAATGGCCGTGCGCACGAAGTACAGTGATGAATTGGCCCACCTGATTTATGCCGGGTCTGATCTGTTTCTGATGCCCTCCCTCTATGAACCCTGCGGTATCTCCCAAATGATTGCTATGCGCTACGGTACTATACCTGTGGTCAGGGAAACCGGAGGTTTAAAAGACACCGTGCTGCCTTTTAATGAAGCCAACGGCCGGGGCAACGGCTTCAGCTTCACTGTCTATAATGCCCATGAATTCCTGTTTACGGTGCAGCGGGCTGTAAAACTTTTCAGCGAAAAAAGGGCTGTCTGGGACAAAATCCAGGAAAATGCCAGGCAATGCAACTTCAGTTGGGAGCGGCCAGCTCAGGCTTATATGCAGCTTTACGAGTCCCTGCTTTAACATATGGCGATAATTGCTACTGCCTGGAACCTCAAACTTGCAGGAGGTAAGAATGGATTTATATGCTTATCACGATTCCCATAATCTGTTTTACCGCAAACCCTTTGGAGCGGTGGAATGTGGCCGGAAGATCGGCTTCCGGCTTAAAATATCTTCCGGAATGCCCATTGAAGGCTGTTATCTGCGCCTCTGGAAAAAGGGACGGGAAAAAATCATTCCCATGAGTCTGATTCCCGGGGAGTACCAAACTATGAATCTCGGACTTCGGGCTTCGCAACTTGAAAATGTGACTCAAAATCCTGTAACAACTGAAACAGTTCAGGCACCCGCAACTCGTGCCCCGCAGCTTGAATATCGCTTTTTTGGCGTGGAGTATGAGGTTCCCGCCACACCAGGGCTGGTTTGGTATTATTTTATTATTCAAGCCGGTTCTCAGACATTTTATTACGGTAATAACGGGGAAAAATTGGGCGGTGAGGGACAGCTGAGGCAAGAGGGCCATCCGCCTTCCTACCAGATCACAGTTTACCAGCTGGCTGAGGTTCCTGCCTGGTATAAACAGGGAATCATGTACCAGATATTTGTTGACCGTTTCAAAAAGGGACAGCAAAAAGGCTGCATTTCTTATCCCCGTAAGAACTCCCTGCTGCATACCAATTGGAACGATACCCCCATTTATATCAAAGATGAGCGCGGCAGGGTAACCCATTGGGACTTTTTCGGCGGCAATCTTACCGGGGTGCTGGAGAAGCTGCCATATCTGAAGGAACTAGGCATCAATATTATCTATTTTAATCCGATTTTTGATTCTCCCAGCAATCATAAATACGATACATCGGATTATTTAAAGATTGATCCGGCCTTTGGCGATGAAGCGACTTTTGAGCTTTTGGTGGCCAGTGCCAAATCTTTGGGTATCTCTGTTATTTTGGATGGGGTATTCAGCCATACCGGCAGCGACAGCATTTATTTTAACAAATACGGTACTTATCCCGGGCTGGGTGCATACCAGTCCCCGGATTCTCCCTACTTTAAGTGGTATAAGTTTAAACTTCATTGTGATATCTACGAATGTTGGTGGGATGTTGATACCCTGCCGGAAGTAGAGGAAATGGACCCCTCTTACCGCCAGTTCATCTATGGTTCGGAAAATAGTGTCATCCGCAAATGGATGAAAAAAGGAATAGCAGGCTGGCGTTTGGATGTTGCTGACGAGCTTCCGGACGAGTTTATCCAGGAACTGCGGCAAGCAGTCAAGGAAATCAACCCGGAGGCCGTTCTCATCGGGGAGGTCTGGGAAGATGCCTCCCATAAGGAAAGTTACGGCCGGCTGCGGCAGTATTTCTGGGGAAACGAACTGGATGCGACGATGAATTATCCCTGGCGGGAGATGTTTCTAAATTTCCTCCACGGTCAAGGTGATTCCGTTCTGCTTCACCGCCAAATTCTGAGTTTATATGAAAATTATCCCCGGGAGAACTTTTACGCCGCTATGAACCTGATCGGCAGTCACGACAGGGCGCGGATTCTAACACTCTTAGGGGAGGCTCCGCCGGAAAGTGATTTAACGGATTCACAACGGCAGTCCTACAGGCTCAATTCCTCAGCCCGAAGTTTGGCTGGGCAGAGACTTAAGCTTCTGAGCTTGGTGCAAATGACCTTCCCCGGAGTTCCTTGTGTCTATTATGGGGATGAAGCCGGGCTGGAAGGTTATAGTGACCCATATAACAGGGGTACATATCCCTGGGGCAAAGAGGACAGGGAGATCCTGGACTGGTACAAAAGAATGATCCGTCTGCGTCTGGAATATGAAGTGCTGCAGACGGGTGATTTCCAATCGTTTTATTATCCGGCCGATGTCTATGGCTACAGGCGAAGAGGGAGAGATGAAGAAGTTACCATTTTAATTAACCGCCATTCCACAGAGACGAGGACAGTAATTCTGGATTGGGAACTTCAGCCTTTTTCTTTCGCCATAGATTTGCTGAGTGGGGAGATTATTTCCCGGGGGGAGAAAGCTAGCCTGACTCTTGAAATAGGGCCCTTGTCCGGCAGGGCCTGCTTTAGCAAAAAAATTGACCCTGCCTGCTGGGCGCAAGCACTTTTCCGCTCCTGTGGCGTCTTAATGCCGGTCAGCTCCCTGCCTTCGGTCTGGGGGGCAGGAGATTTCGGGGAAGAGGCTTACCGTTTTCTGGACTTTCTGGCAGACTGCCAGCAATCCCTGTGGCAGGTTCTGCCCTTGAATCCGACCGGTTTTGGGAATTCTCCTTACCAAAGTGATTCTGCTTTTGCTGGCAATCCCTTGCTTATCAGCCTGGATCATTTACTGCTGGAAGGGCTTTTGAAGCCCAAGCAAGTTAGGGAGAAGGTGCAGGAGGAGAGTCGGAAGGAAGTCTCGGAAAAAGACCTTGAGGAAGACCTTGAGGAAGACCTTGAGGAAGATTTTGAGGAAGTTCTGGAAAATATTGTTAATGGTAAAAGCCTCTTAAGTTCCGGGCTAAAATACGAATTATTGCGGGAAGCGTTCCGGGTCTTTCAGGTTCGGATGAAGGAAGAGGAAAAGGAAGAGGAAGAGGCTCCTCCAGTACCGGGGAAGGCGGAAAAGAAGTATCTTTCTCCCCAAAACTACCTCAGCTTTATAAAAGAAAATGCTGAATGGCTGGGAGACTACGCTCTTTTCCGGGCTCTGAAGACTCATTTTGGGGAGGCAGCAGCCTGGTATGACTGGGAACAGGGGATTGCCGCACGTACTGAGGCGAGTGTTGTAAGATATTCGCAGTTGCTGGCAGAAGAAATAGAATTCAACCGTTTTTTGCAATATACTTTCCATTTCGAATGGCAGGCAATCAGAAAGTACGCCTCGGCCAAGGGAATCAAACTGATCGGAGATATCCCGCTTTTTGTCGCTGCTGACAGCTGTGACGTCTGGGCAAACCGTCGTTATTTTGCCCTGGAGGAGAGCGGAAAACCGGCTAAAGTTGCCGGTGTGCCTCCGGACTATTTTAGCGCGACCGGTCAGCGCTGGGGTAATCCTCTTTATAATTGGGAGGCCCTGGCCTCGGCTAACTTTTCCTGGTGGAAAAAAAGAATTCGGCTGACGCTTCGCCTTTATGATTATATCCGGATCGATCATTTCCGGGGGCTGGAAGCCTTTTGGGAAATTGAGGCCGGAGAAGAGACTGCGGTTAAGGGCAGATGGATGAAAGGACCTGGGAAAAGGTTCTTAGAAAGCTTGAGTGCCGAATTCGGGGAACTGCCCTTAATTGCCGAGGATCTGGGTTTCATAACTCCCGAAGTCAATATTCTGAAGCGTATTTTTGGGCTCCCAGGCATGAAAATCCTCCAGTTTACACCACTGGAGGAAGGACTGGCTGATAAGGACAATAATTTCGTCTACTATTCAGGTACACATGATAATGATACTTTGCTGGGCTGGCTTAAGTCCCAGAGACTCCGGGAAGAGGAGAGTATACATTCTGCCAGGTCGGCAGAGGATGAGACAGCAGGGAATGATGAGATAAGGGAGAATGGGAATAAGAATAGAGATGATGTGAATTTGCTCAGAGAAAATGCTGATTTGGTCAGTGAGAATGAAAAAATGAAGATTGCCTGCCGCAGGCTGATTGAGGATCTGTATATGAGTCCGGCCGCCTGGGTGATCATTCCCATGCAGGATATTTTAGGTTTGGATACAGAGGCCCGTCTGAATATACCGGGGACTGTCGGAGTAAATAATTGGCAGTGGCAAATGGCTCAAGCGCTGCTGACTGACGAAGTGAAGACCTGGCTGTGCGCTCTGGCAGTGAAGTCGGCAAGATCCCCCCTAAGGCAAAAAGAAAAGGGTGTTCTCAAAGACGATCAGCAGAAAAATGAAGCATATTTGGATCAGATGAAAGATTTTGAATTAGATCAGGATTATTGAGATTAGATATAGCTTATATGGATTAGTGGAGGGAGTAGAATATTATGAAGATTATTTTAGCAACATTAGGAGAAATGTTCAGAGTATCAAAAACTCAGATCGATGAGATTGCCAGGGCTTTTGAAAATGAAATGATCCTGTGCAGTGTTTCACCTCAGGAAGGCTCCTTAAAGATGCTCAGAAGTTGTTTCTCTAAACCTTCAGGCAGGGAAGAGGGGGATATCATTGCCCTGGATTTTGGAGGTACCAATATCCGGATCCTGCTGGTAAACCTGAAGGAGGGCACCTGCCAAATCAGAGAGCAGAGAGTTTTTGTTTTGGCCCAACTGCAGGATACTATCTCAACCGGGATAGAACTTTTCGGCTTTTTGGCCTCGGAAATCGGGAAGATGATTAATCAAGATCAGAAATACCTTTTGGGACATTGCTTTTCCTTTCCATCCAGGCAAATCTCCCGCAAGTCTGCGCTGCTACTGCACTGGAGTAAGGAGATTGAACTCTCTTCCCTGCAAGGTCAGGATGTCAATGCTCTTCTGGCTAAAGCCTTGATATCCCAAGGACTGACCAATGTTGAAATTACTGCTCTTGTCAATGATACTGTGGCAACTCTGCTGGCCGGTGCCTATCTGGACCCGGATGCAGATATTGGTTCTATCTGCGGTACCGGTTTCAATAGTTGTTATGTGGAAACAGAGGCAGGTTTAAGCAAAGGGGAGATAATCAATATTGAAGCCGGCAGTTTCAGCCATAAGACACTCCGGGAAAACGTTTTTGATATTGAAGTCGATATTCAGAGCGAAAAACCGGGAGGATATCGTTTGGAGAAGATGGTAGCCGGACGTTATCTGGGCGAAATTCTCCGTTTGATGTTCATTTACCTTGCTAAAAACCGGCTTGTTTTTACTATCCGGAATTTCCCGGAAACCCTGATGGTTCCCTACATCATTACTACCGGTGATCTGGCCTTATTGTTGGCTGAGGAAGAAGGTGCTGAAATAGAGCATCTGCTGAAAGATAAATGGGGCTTGGTTTCTTGTACGGCCAATGATCTGGAAACAATCAGATACTTGGCTCGCTGTATTATCAACAGATCGGCTGATCTGATTGCCGGGATTTTTGGCGGGATCATCAGGTATATGGATCCGGATTTGCTATCACCTCACAGTATCGCTATTGACGGCTCTCTCTACGAGAAATTGCCGGGCTATTCGATGCGGATCGAAAAGAATGTCAATGAAGCCTTAGGAAGTGAGCATAATCCTGTTAAACTAAGCTTTGTCAAGGATGGCTCTGGCTTGGGGGCTGCCATTGCTGCAGCCATGAGTGATGATTTAATATTTGAGGCAAGCCATGAAGATAATTCACAATATCTTCATAAGATAATCATATCTCTTTAAAATCAACCGCCTATAATTAAACAAAAAAGATCTCTTGCTATTGGAGGGTGATCGTGATGTTATGGCTAGTTGTGGGCTGTTTATTTACATTATTAATAGTTGTCTTAAATTATGGCACTGGTTTTAATTAAGATTAATGAGCCCTATGGCGCATTTCATTCGGTGCAACTACGGGCCTATGCATTAGTTTATAAGTTGTTGAAATTAAAAAATGAAGATTAACTGATTAGATATTTAGTGCACTTTCTTCTAAAAATGCGAAAAAGGGGTTGCAAAACTGCAACTCCTTTTCAATATGTACGCCCAGAATGGGCGTTATCTATATGGTGAAAGTCCCGAACAGGAGCAAATGCCCTTGTAATTGTTATCCCCCTAAATTACATGCGGATATAATCTGTATAAACTGGCTGCATGCCCTGGGCAAGGATCATCTGATGGATTGCGTCCACAGCCCGGGGATCGGAGATTTCAAACTGTTCGTCACCCTTGGCTTCCGTGTCATGGCCGCCGACCCCGACCTTGACCCCGGCGGAAATTTTGGTGGCTGCCATGCCGATGACATTGTCCCGGAATTTAGCGTTTTCCCGGGTGGAAATTGTAATGCCGGCAAAGGGCATGAACAAACGATAGGCCAGCATAACCTGCAGCAGCTGCGGTTCGTGAACATCTTTGGGATTGTTATCGGTACGATTGATATAGGGGCGCAATCTGGGGACAGAGAAGGAAATTTCGGCATGAGGATATTTTTGCTGCAACAGAAAGGCGTGAACACCTGCGGCAAAAGCATCTTTGCGAAAATCATCCAAGCCCAGCAAAGCGCCGAAGGACACGCCGCGCATTCCCGCTCGGATGGCCCGTTCCTGGGCGTTAAAGCGGTAAGGGTAGATCCTTTTGGGTCCGCTCAAATGACTTTTCTCATAGACCTCCGGGTTATAGGTTTCCTGATAGACACTGACAAAATCTGCTCCGCACTGCTGCAGGTATCTGTATTCATCTGTATTTAGGGGATAAATTTCAATCCCGATTGTGGAAAAATATTTTTTGGCCAGCCTGATAGCCTCGCCTATATAGGCAACAGCGCTCTGCTGCCGGGACTCTCCTGTCAATATGAGGATTTCTTTCAAACCTGTCTGGGCAATTGTTTTCAGTTCGTTTTCAATTTCTGTCATGGATAATTTGCCGCGCTGAATTTTATTTTGGCAATTAAAACCGCAATAGACACAATTATTTTCGCAGTAATTGGAGATATACAAGGGTGTAAACAGGGAAACCGAGTTGCCGAAATGCTTTCTGGTTTCCAGTTGGGCCTTGCGGGCCATCGGTTCCAGATAAGAAGATGCTGCCGGTGATAGAAGGGCGGCGAAATCGGCCACAGACAAGACCTCAGCGCCTAAAGTATTTTCCACATCTTTTACCATATAGCGGGTATAATCATATTTTGCCGCTAAAGCCAGGACCTTGTCCATGAGGTCAGATTCAATGATCTCCATACCTTGCAGATGTTGCATGATACTTGTTTTCTTCTTATTCATCTTTAATCCTCCAGAAATCCTGTCAGTGGACTGGAGGCATCTGCCCTGGAATTAAGCACGCGCCCCAGCCCTGCCAAATAAGCACCCCGGCCTGCTTCAATAGCCAGCTTGAATGCCTTGGCCATAAGGGCTACATCTCTGGCAGTGGCAATGGCTGTGTTGGCCATCACTGCGGCTACACCAATTTCCATTGCTTCACAGGCTTGGGAAGGCCTGCCAATGCCGGCATCGACAATGATGGGAAGAGCAATTTCATCGACCAGTATTTTGATGAATTCGCCTGTCAGTAAGCCTTTGTTACTGCCTATAGGAGCGCCCAGAGGCATGACCACCGCAGCCCCGGCATTGACCAGTGCTCTGGCTACATTTAAATCAGGATACATATAAGGCATCACAATAAAGCCTTCCTTAGCCAGGATTTCTGTGGCTTTGATAGTTTCGTAATTATCCGGCAGCAGATATTTGGAATCAGAAATAACTTCGATTTTGATAAAATCGCCACAGCCGATTTCTCTGGACAGGCGGGCGATTCGCACAGCTTCTTCGGCAGTTCTGGCCCCTGAAGTATTGGGCAGCAAGGTGATATTTCCGGGGATGTAATCCAGGATGTTTTCTTCACCGTCCAAATTTGCCCGGCGCAGGGCCACGGTAGCCATTTCGACTCCGCCGTTTTCGATCACTACTTTGGTCATCTCCAGGGAAAATTTACCGGAGCCCAGGATAAATCTGGACTGGAACTCATGTCCGCCGATAATTAACTTATCATTCATCTTATTATCTCCTTTGTAAAATTTTACGATGTCCATCTACCAAACTTGCACTTCCGTTTGTTAAACTTCTTCTATTCCCAGGAGTAGTCTTAAAACCATATTCGCCTGATGTCCGGCACAAATCTGAACCCGGGGGGCCATCAGCCCATTGCCTGCTCGGGCCTCGTTTTCAAAATCTCCGCAGAGGTAAAGATTTTTCATTTTTCTTTCGGTTCTGAGTAGATTGGAACTGGCATAGCCGGCCATGCCGGAAGCGGCCACAATTTTCACCCCAGGCAAGCGCTCCAGAATCGTATTTACAAGCATGGCTTTTGCTCCAGGATCATCAAAAGCCTCACATACCACCTCGCAGCCGGAAAACAGTTCGGGCACATTGGCTTCTTCCACGCGGACTGTTTTGGTCTGGACCTTGATAAAGGGATTGATTTTCTTGATCTGCTGCTCCAGGGCTATTGTTTTGGGCAGTCCCAAATCACTTATATAATAGTTTTGTCTGTTGAGATTGCTGGGTTCCACGATATCAAAATCCACCAGCAGCAAATTGCCGACACCTGTGCGGGCGAGCATGAGAGCAAGATTGGAGCCTAAACCGCCAAGGCCGGCGACAGCTACGGCGGCAGCTTTTACCCGGGCATGAACCTGGGGCGTATGACGGGCTGCCATCATGCTTTCCAACTCGGCTTCTGCAGGCATGACCCCTTTGGCAATCACCGAGATTACATCTTGTTCTGCTAACCGGTGATCTGCTTTTGTTTGGTAGCCGTTGATGATCAGGACATCTCCCTGTCTGCCCAGATAAGCGCATAATTCAGCCACAGTGCTGCAGTTTGTCTCCATTTCCTGACCGTTAAAGGTGATATGCATTGTTTAACCTCCGCCTACAAAACTGACTACTTCCAAAACATCCTCCTCTTGCAGCAGGACTTCGGCGTAAGTTGTTTTGGGGACGATATTGCCATTAAGCTCAACTGCAATTTTGGAAATATCAAATTTGTTTTCCTGTAGATATTGGAGCAGGGAAATGTTCCTGTTTAACTGCCTGGTTTGCCCATTGAATTTCATTGGCAAATACCTCCTTATTCAGTAATCTGTAAAACAAAAAGCATAAAAAGACTTACACCCGCGGTGGTGTACCCCTTTTTATGCTTTCATATTTTTGTCGGTTATATGAAATTGTGATTTATGTGCTGTATGTGCTTTATCTC
>DATMYJ010000194.1:0-3879 GCA_035561015.1 Desulfitobacteriaceae bacterium
GTTTTTTTCTATTGTTGTCAATTTTCGTTTTTCCGGTTATCAGATCCTTGGTGAGAAGAGCGAGATCAAAAGCGCCAGATGCAGGTCAAGGATGCTTTTCTTCGTCCTTGACAAGGCTGTAGTACTTACTGATTCCCCCATACCCCAGCAGCTTGTTTTCTCTGGTTTTTCTAATAAAGCTCTCCAGACGCTGTTTAAACTCTTCCGGCCGCTTCCTTGCCCCATCGATATAAGCAATCCTGATACGCTGATAGGCTGCCGGAAAATTTTCGAAATTCTCCCAAACCTGTTTATCGCTGCGAATAGACTCCAGAATATCACTGGGAAATATGTAAGGCTCACTTATGACATCCAAGACAGAAGCCCTCACCAGAGGATGCAGCATTCCCTGTTTATTAAGCCAGATCAGCCTCTCGATATTTGCTCTGGAATAGCCGCTGCCCTTTCTTCTGGGAGAAAAGCGCTGAATTCGGCGCTTGGCATCCAGCTTCTTCACGGTGCTGTCAATCCAGCCAAAACAAAGGGCTTCCTCCACCGCATCATTATAGGAGAGGCTCTTTTCTCCTGATTCCTTCTTAGGAAAGACCAGCCAGACTTCCTTTGCCTTATCAAAGTTCTCAGCCAGCCAGGCTCTCCACTTCCTCCTATCCCAGGTATAGAAAATGTTCAAAGATTCCATTTCATTTCTTTCCCCTCAGGCAGCAAATCAAAATCCCTCTTATTCCCCGGTTCTGATCTTCGGTCTGAAGCCGCTTGCGAACTTCCTTCTTCGCTGCCCGCATCATACCGAAGAAAAGATAATTTCAATTGCCGTTAATCATCTGACATCGTCTCCCGGCGTTTGCCTTCTAATAATTATCCAATTCTCCTGCACCTGGGAGCGGATTTAATGTATCCCTATCTGCACTTTCTTCAATTGGTACCACAGGCAAATCTATTTCTCCGGCGTATCCATGATAGCAGACAACAGGTGTACCGGCAGAAATATTGTTAAATATAGCCTCTGCTACGCTGTATGGGGTATTTATGCAGCCATGGGAACCATTGGTTAAATATATATCTCCACCGAATTCTGTTCTCCAGGTTGCGTCATGAATCCCTATATTATTGTTGAATGGCATCCAATAGGTCACAGGTACGCTGTAATCCTCCCCCCGCAGAACTGCGTTCATTTCCTTATATTTCAATCTATATATACCGTCTGGAGTACCATGCCCTTTGCTAACATTGCCTGATATCATGTCTCCCTCTGCAACCAGAGCACTATTTTTATGATACCACAGGTGCTGTCTTGTTAAATCAACCTCCACAAAGGTATCCCCAATATCATTCGCATCATGCGATGCTCCGGTTTGGCTGTACAATGGTTCTCTTGCTGCTGTATCTCCATTCTTTATGGCCTCGGTTAAATATGCGATTTCTCCGTTAACATTAACCTTCCATCCATAATCACCGCCTCCTATCTTTATTGCTGCGCCCGTGAATGTGACGAAATCTCTGACCTTGCCGCAAGTATCATAGTGGGATGACAGTCTATTTACAAAACTCTGCATTTTTTCGCTGCTGAAAATGATATTCAGATCGTTGTCAAGTTCAATCCACTTCCCGATTTCATTCGCATCTGCAACCTCACTGCCGCCAGGATATGTGTAAGTGATTTTTGCTGTTATATATTTATCCAGTATGATTTTCGTATCTTTAATCTTCTTCGAGTCTGAGATGATTGTTGGGTCTGTATAGCATTTGGTTTCTTCCAAATCCAGTTTTGTTTTGTTATTCAAAACTGCATCTCTGATACTCGAATATAAGATGTCACCGTCTATCTTATTTCCATATCTTTCCTTTACTATCTTGTAGCCATCTTCTGCATAAACAAGAGTTGCATTTTTCGTTTCAGTTACTTCAGTACTCTCGACACAGCTGAGCTTGGCATAGCGAGTCTCAAACATATTTTCATCATAGGTCAACACATCGCTGAAACTTAAGTCTTTATGGTTGAAAAGTGAAATAAACGAGGAGGTTCTGTTCTGTTTCTTCTTTAATGATTGGCTTCCCTCCTCAGCATTGAATTTCAATCCGATTTCAGATCCCTTTATCTGTTCTTTAGTGCCGCCTCGTTCCTCCAATTCCAGAGAATATAAAGCTGCCAATTTGGTCAATAATTCATCCGCCTCTTCAGGCGTCTTATATGATACATTTACTCCATTGATAATTGTCCCCAGAAAAAAATGGGTTTGAAAAAACAGGTGAAAGATCACAGAGATCATAAACACGGAAAATACTCCAATTAAAGTTAGTTTTACAGGTCGCTTATTTAATTTTTCAGGTATCAACATCTACGAGGGCTCCCCCTTTTTCAACACAGGCCAAAATAGTCTCCCGGATTAGTATTACGCATGAATTTAAATTTTTGGTATATCACTAATTTCATTTCGCGGTATTCATCTTGCTGAGGCCACTCACATAAGGTCTTTTTTCAATGGCCTCGATTGTATAGTTGTCTAGTGATTATTGCTATTTTCATTATACCATTTTTCGCCTTTCTCTTATCACTTCTGGTTGCAAATCCAGGTATATACTTTTCCCTCGAGGACAAGAGTATTGACATTTTTCATGGTGATTTCTTCACCGGTATCCTTAGCGGAAAATAATTTAAGTTTTAGATAATGAAAGCACCAAGGACCGAAACTAGTCAGCGCAGATTACTTCTTTGTATTTAGACAGGTTTTTGATATGATGGAAAAGTAAAACCAGCGGCGAAAAATGGCGGTCAAGATAATGAGTGAAAGGAGTGTCCTTTGGTGTGCGGACGATATTTCATTGATTTAGGCCAAGCGGAATCGGAAATTATTAAGATCATTGAAGAGGTCAATGATCGCTGTAAAAATACGCCGGAATTAGAGGCCATGAAAACCGGCGAAATTTTTCCTACCTTTATTGTGCCTATACTTACCTCAGGGTCGCCGGTGCTGATGAAATGGGGCTTTTCCCGTTTTGACGGCAAGGGACAGGTTATTAACGCCCGGGTGGAAACAGTGCCTGTTAAATCAATGTTTCGCAAACCTTATAGGGAACATCGTTGTCTGGTACCGGCCAGCTATTTCTTCGAGTGGGAAAAGCAGGGCACAAAAAAGCAGAAATATGCTATCGGGCTTCAGAATACGCTTTACATGGCGGGACTTTACCGGTTTGAAAAGGATGTCTCAGTACCCTTATTCGTTATTCTTACCCGCCCGGCAGCACCTGATATTGCCTTTATTCATGATCGTATGCCGGTTATTCTCGCCAAAGACATGCATGAAGCCTGGTTATCTCAGACAATAGATAACCAGGAAATAATGAATCACTCAGTAGAAAAGTTGCTTTACCATAAAGTTCAATAGAACATTATGCTTTACACGAACTTATAGTTGGGAAAAAATCCGGATGAGTGCTGATTGTCCATTAATCATATCAGTTTTCAATCCAGTCAGTAGATAAGGTGAGATAAATATGAAGAGATTTGATACTATTTTATTTGATTTAGACGGGACATTATTGAATACGCTTGCAGACATTGCAGACAGTGTTAATATTGCCTTAACACAATATGGTTACCCAAGCAGAGACATGTTTGAAATCAGAAGTTTTGTCGGCTATGGTGCAGCCCGTTTAATGGAACTCTCCGTACCAGACGGTTTAAATAGTCCTTATTATGAAAAATGTCTTGTTGCTTTTCGTAAGCATTACGCAGAAAATATGCGGAATAAGACTGGCGTATATAAAGGAATTATGGAGCTGTTAGGGCAATTATCTAAGCATGGTTATAAGATAGCAATTGTATCCAATAAATCTGATACAGAGACAAAGAAACTTACCAAAGACTATTTCAAAGAAAAT
>DATMYJ010000195.1:0-3004 GCA_035561015.1 Desulfitobacteriaceae bacterium
TGCTGTACGGAACCGCAAGGCCGATCCGTTTTCATTACTATAATATTTTTGATCAGCCCAAAATGTATACAGCCCCCTTTGAGGGCTTGCTTCCCTATTTTGAACGCCGTTACCGGGAGTCGTCTTCGGAGGCAGTCCGCACTGAGATCGAACAATATATGAGCCAGCATCCCTGCAGCGCTTGTCAGGGCCGGCGTTTAAAACCTGAGGCTTTGGCGGTCACTGTCGGGGCTTTGGCTATCGACACTTTGACCGGTCTGTCAATTACTGAGGCTCTGGACTTTTTAAATAGTCTTGATCTGAGCGAGAAAGAACAAGTAATTGCTCATCAGGTTTTAAAGGAGATTCACGAGCGTTTAGGATTTCTGGTGAATGTTGGTTTGGATTATCTTACCTTGGGCCGGGCAGCGGGGACACTCTCAGGCGGAGAGGCACAGCGTATCCGTTTGGCAACTCAGATAGGATCCAGTCTGATGGGGGTTTTATATGTTCTGGATGAACCCAGCATCGGGCTCCATCAGAGAGATAATGCCAGACTACTGGCTGCCTTGCGGCGTTTGCGGGATTTGGGCAATACCCTGCTGGTTGTGGAACATGATGAAGAAACTATGCTGGCCGCAGACCAAATAATCGATATCGGTCCCGGAGCTGGGATACACGGGGGCGAGGTTGTCGCTCAGGGAACTCTGGCGCAAATTATCAGCAATCCCGCATCGCTGACAGGGCAATACTTAAGCGGTAAAAAGAGCATAGCGGTTCCGCTTTTGCGGAGGCCGGCCAATGGCAAGTGGCTGCAGATTTTGGGAGCAAAACAAAATAATCTGAAAAATCTCAGTGTCAGTATACCTCTGGGGTTGTTTACTTGTGTAACTGGGGTGTCCGGTTCCGGTAAAAGTACTTTGGTTAATGATATAATCTATAAAGGGTTGGCAGCCTGCCTTTATAAGGGCAGATACCGTTCCGGAATTCACCAGGAAATAACCGGTGCGGAATACCTGGAGAAGGTCGTTGATATCGACCAGTCACCTATCGGAAGAACCCCGCGCTCCAACCCGGCAACCTATACCGGGGTCTTCGATTTTATCCGGGATCTCTTCTCGCAAACAACAGAAGCCAAAATCAGGGGTTATAAGAGCGGACGCTTTAGTTTTAATGTCAAAGGCGGACGTTGTGAAGCCTGCCGTGGCGATGGCATCATAAAAATCGAGATGCATTTTTTGCCGGATGTCTATGTTCCCTGTGAAATTTGCCGGGGGAAACGTTATAACCGTGAAACTCTGGAAGTCAGCTATAAGGGCAAGCATATTGCTGATATTCTGGACATGACAGTCGATGAGGCTGCAGAATTTTTCAGTGCCGTACCCCGCATAGCCCGTAAAATTCAGACCCTGCAGGATGTCGGGTTGGGCTACATCCATCTGGGGCAGCCAGCCACAACCCTTTCCGGCGGAGAGGCCCAGCGCATAAAATTAGCCACAGAATTAAGCCGGCGCAGTAGCGGGAAAACAATCTATATCCTGGATGAACCGACAACCGGGCTGCATATGGCTGATGTCGATCGCCTGCTGCAGGTTCTCCACAGGCTGGTGGATGCCGGCAATACAGTTCTGGTGATTGAGCATAATCTGGATGTGATCAAAACCGCAGATTATCTGATTGACCTGGGCCCGGAAGGCGGCAATCGCGGCGGGGAAATTATTGCTGCGGGTACTCCGGAAGAGGTTGCTGCCTGCAGCCAATCCTATACCGGTCAATTCCTGCAAAAATACCTGGGATCAATCCCTGCTTCATAGACAGATCCCGACCGGAGAATTATTAAGAGCAGCGGATGTGTTCTCAGTGGACAATGAAGAATAAACGGTTAGACCTTAGAATAAAGGTTTTGACCATAATTAAAGGGGAGTGGAAAAAGGGTGGCAATACAATTAGTAGCAGTGGATCTTGATGATACCCTGCTTTATGATGATTTTACTATTTCCGAGCGGACCGTTGCTGCCGTCAGAGCAGCCCGAAAACAGGGGGTCAAAATAGCTTTGGCAACCGGACGCATGCCCTGTTCTGCCCGTCCTTATGCCCAACAATTGGCTTTGGAAGTGCCAATGATCAATTACCACGGCGCTATGATTCAAGATGCTTCGAGCGGAGATATTTTTTTCCGGCGGGTCATTCCGGTGAACTTGGCTGAAGAAATGGTCAGGTTTTTGCAGGAAAAACAGTTTTATGTGCAAGTTTACCTGAAAGACCGGGTCCTGGCTCAGGAACTGAATAAATATTCCGCTATCTACGAGCATATAGCCAATGTTCAGGTTGAACAAAGTGATTTGCGACAGCTCCTGAAGTCTGAAGCAGAGGGTGTGGAAAAAATGCTGGTTGTCAGTGAAGAACAGGACCTAGCTGAGCTGAGAGCAATTCTGGACCAGCGTTACGGTAAATTGATTCATATCTCTAAGTCCAAACCCATCTTTTTGGAATTAACTGAAATTACAGTCAATAAAGGAGCAGCCCTGGCAAATCTGGCTAACCTTTATGGCATTGCCAGGGAGGAAGTGATGGCTGTCGGGGACAGCTATAATGATATCGAGATGATAGAATATGCCGGCTTGGGAATAGCCATGGGGAATGCCCGGGCAGAAATTCAGGCAAAAGCTGATATTGTCACTGGGACAAATCAGGAAGATGGCGTTGCCCAGGCCTTGGAACGCTATGTTCTGAGAAGAGGATAGCAGCGGCAGATCAGTTAGCGCAAAATGTTAAGAAACAGGTGCCTCCCAGAGTTATGCCGATAATTTTGACGGCGGATTTAAAAATAATCTGCCGACTGCAAAAGCACTGAAGGGTGCTTTTTTAGGCTGTCTTGCAGGAAATAAGTCTGGCCGGAGTATGGGGAAAAATGAAAATTTTTACACTCTGGGAAATAAAGAGTTGATGGCATAAGAATTGCATATTGGGGGAGAAAACGCTATACTATTGGATATAAGGCAGTTGTTTAGCAGTTGTATTAAAC
>DATMYJ010000196.1:0-18229 GCA_035561015.1 Desulfitobacteriaceae bacterium
GTTTAACATAAGATGATTCTTACTGCTACCTGCCGGCTAAAAGTGCGGGAAGGGTGCTTCACCCACAAAGCACCCTTCCCGCTGTAACTTCCAGCTGATTTATCGACCAGAGGTTTATTTCCGTATCAGGTAAATTTTATCAGCCCTTGCCTGAGAAATCGCACAAAAATTTTATCCGATATTGTCTAATATTCTACCTGATAAAAGGAGCAATAAGCAAAGATATCGTACCCATAACCTTGATTAAGGCATTGAGCGAAGGCCCGGCAGTATCTTTGAAAGGATCACCTACCGTATCACCGATAACTGAAGCGGCATGAGCCATAGAACCTTTGCCGTCGTGTTCATCAGCCTCAATATATTTTTTGGCATTATCCCAGGCGCCACCGGAATTAGCCATGAAAACAGCCAGCAGTAATCCTGAAACCGTACCACCAACCAGATAGCCTCCCATAGCATATTTGCCCAAGCCAAAACCGACAACAAGCGGCATCAAAACAGCGAGCAGACCGGGGACGATCATTTGGCGCAGAGCTGCTCCGGTAGAAATATCCACGCATTTGCGATAATCTGGTTTGCCTGTGCCTTCCATTATTCCGGGAATTTCGTGAAACTGACGCCGTACCTCTTTTATCATCTCAGCGGCCGCATTGCCGACAGCTTCCAGACAAAAAGCTGAGAAAAGGAAAGGAACGGCGGCACCCAGGAACAGTCCTATAATTGTCCGCGTAATCAAAATGTTAATCGTATCCAGATAAGCAAGTTCAGCGAAGGCATTGAACAAGGCCAAAGCCGTCAAGGCCGCTGAACCGATAGCAAATCCCTTGGCTACAGCGGCTGTGGTATTGCCTACCGAATCAAGTTTGTCAGTAGTTTTACGAACATTAGGCTCCAGTTTGGCCATTTCAGCAATTCCGCCGGCATTGTCAGCAACTGGTCCAAAGGAATCAATGGCTACGATCATACCGGCCGTAGACAACATTCCCATAGCTGCGATGGCAATTCCGAAGATTCCCGCCATCGAAAAGGCTATGTAAATAGCCAGACAGATAACTATGACCGGCAGAGCAGTGCTTTTCAGCCCTACAGACAAACCGGTAATTATATTAGTTGCAGCTCCGGTATGGGAAGCCTTGGCAATAGAGCGAGTCGGGTTATAGGCATGAGAGGTATAATATTCAGTAATTAAACCAATTAATATATTGACAGACAGGCCTGCTACAATAGCTACAAACACTTTATTGGGAGTAAGTACTATCACTTCATTGGTTAATTCCCTGACATTTATGGAAGCCGGCAATACCCAATGAACAATTCCATAAGCAGCAATAGCCGTTAAAATATTTGTTCCCCAAAGCCCCAAATTCAAAGCATGCTGAGGATTGGCATCTTTCCCGGTGCGCACAAAAAAACAGGCTATAATAGCAGCTAGTAATCCTGCTCCCCCCAGTAACAGAGGCATAACAACACCTGGCAACCCTAGATTTACACTTTTATAGGCAGTAAAACCAACCAGCATTGCCGCAATCGCCGAAGCTGCATAAGACTCGAACAAGTCAGCACCCATCCCGGCAGTATCCCCTACATTATCCCCGACATTATCGGCAATTGTTGCCGGGTTACGGGGATCATCTTCCGGAATCCCTGCTTCAACCTTACCGACCAAATCTGCCCCGACGTCTGCTGCTTTCGTATAGATTCCGCCGCCGACACGAGCAAAAAGAGCAACAACACTTGCTCCAAAAGCAAAAGAAGTTATAACATCGATATTTTTAAATACCAGGTAAAGGATGGTGACACCCAGCAGGCCCAGACTGGCAACTGATAAACCCATGACTGCCCCGCCATGAAATGCTACACCCAAAGCTTTATTAAGACTGGTTCGGGCAGCCTGAGTTGTACGGGAATTAGCCCTGGTAGTAACAAACATCCCTATGTATCCGGCTACTCCTGAAAAGAACGATCCCACCAGGAAGGAAACAGCTGTTGGCCAGGCCTTAAACCACCATAAGACAATAAAAATAATAAGTACAATCGGAATTAAAGCGCTATATTCTCGTTTGAGAAAAGCCATAGCACCATCCTGAATCGCCTTGGAAATTTCTTGCATGCGCTCATTGCCGGGATCTTGACTCAAAACACTTTTAGCGAAATAGAACGCAAATAAAAGGCCGAGAATTCCCACTCCCACAGCCCAATATGGCATTGCGGTTAAATCCATTCAGAGATACCCTCCTCAATATAATTTACTTTTTCCCCCATGTTTATTTCTCAAGGATTAACAACAACCCCATTATAAACTTATGAAATTAAAGAGAACTTGGTTTACACCAAGCCTTCAGGCAAAAGCGCTCAGGGCGCCTGGTACAGCTGATGCTATAGGTTGAACAAGATGTTCAGCTCAGCCACTGTCAGAGCTCAAAATAATTTTGAGATAAGCCGCCGCCATAACAGTTGGGACAAAGATTGCTTGGTTGGTCTCCTGACCGTTATGGCGCTGGTGACAGGATAGCACTGTACCAAATAGAACCGGCAGGATCGGTAAAAAAACCTGAGACTAAATTATTTTCATGTATTAACCTGGTGATTTATTGGAGTGGCAGGGAAGACTGAGAGTGTGAAAAAGTCCTTAAGGTCTCCTCCCGGTTAACAAATGATTAAAGCAGAGAGACGCCTAAGGAGCTTAGTAAAAAAATCACTGCAAAAACTGCACTTAACTTGCTAAAAAACTCATCCATGCCCTTCTTCTTGCCAAAAAAAGACTCTCCCGCACCGGCAATTGCCCCTGACAATCCTGCGCTTCGCCCTGATTGGAGGAGAACAGTGGCGATTAATCCCAAAGAACTAATCACTAAAATTACAACTAACGCAATTTTCATCTTTATTTCTCACCCCCTTAGCGCTTGCTATTTTTCTGGTCTGTTATCCTGATTCTTCTTAACTGCTAACAATAGTTCACTTCGTCAAAACAAAATTTTATCATAAGGTCCAGGGAAACTCAAGCTTAGAGCGCTTCTTTCCAATGAGAAATTCTTGTTTTTATATGAAATATTGTAACATATCAGCTTAATTATTGTAATACAATTAAGCAGGATAAATAATAAAGAACGATCAGGATATCAATCCTCTCACCTGGAATTATATTAAAAGGGATTGCTGCAATCAACAATCCCTAATGTCGGCTTTAGAAATTAACAACGATAACTTCAGTAATCAGCTGCCTACAGCCTCCCGGCCCCGGTAGACAGCACTGTCTCCCAGTTCTTCTTCGATCCGCATCAGTTCATTGTATTTGGCTACACGTTCGGTACGGGCCGGCGCTCCAGTTTTGATCATACCAGCATTTACAGCAACAGCGACATGGGCCATGGTTACATCTTCCGTCTCTCCGGAACGATGCGAAACTACTGCAGTATAACCGGCTCTTTTAGCCATTTCAATGGCATCCAGAGTTTCGGTCAGGGTTCCGATCTGGTTCAATTTAATCAAAATTGAATTGGCGCACTTTTCTTTGATCCCGCGGGCCAAGCGAGCAGGATTAGTCACAAAGAGATCATCTCCCACCAGCTGAACCTGCTGCCCGAGACGCTCTGTCAGCAGGCGCCAGCCCTCCCAGTCATCTTCCGCCAAACCATCCTCGATCGAAATTATGGGGAATTGGGTTATCAGATCTTCATAATAATCGATCATTTCCAGGGAAGTCTTTTTTAAGCCTTCACTTGCCAAGTGGTAAACACCGTCTTTGTATAACTCAGTGGCAGCGACATCCAGAGCTAAGGCAATCTGTTCCCCCGGAACATAGCCGGCACGTCTGATAGCATCCACAATCGCCTGCAAGGCAGCGGCATTAGACTCCAGATCAGGAGCAAAACCGCCTTCATCGCCAACTGAGGTAGTCAGACCTTTTTCTTTTAAAACCGCCTTCAGGGTATGATAAACTTCGGCACACATCCGCACAGCTTCCTTAAAGTTGACCGCTCCGACCGGCATAATCATAAATTCCTGGATATCCACATTATTATCAGCATGCTGTCCGCCGTTTAAAATATTCATCATGGGCACCGGCAGTTCTTTGGCGTTTACCCCGCCCAGATATTGATAAAGAGGTAACCCTACTGCTTCGGCAGCGGCATTGGCAGCAGCCAGAGAAACTCCCAAAATAGCATTTGCCCCCATCTTGCCCTTGTTATCTGTCCCATCCAGTTTGACCAAAGCCTGGTCCAGACCTGGCTGATCAAAGGGATTCAGCCCCTCAACTTCCGGTCCAATCAGAGTGTTGACATTCTCCACAGCAGTGAGCACACCTTTACCCAGGTAACGCTCCATATCTCCATCGCGTAATTCCACTGCTTCATAAGCGCCGGTAGAAGCTCCCGACGGCACTGCGGCACGCCCCATGGTCCCATCTTCCAGAGTCACATCAACTTCTACCGTGGGATTTCCCCGGGAATCCAAAATCTCGCGGGCAAAGACATCCATAATCAAACTCATATTTGTCCACCTCTTATTCAAATTAACAATAATATTCAGAAAAATACCACTTAACCCAAAGCCTTATTTAGTAATGTTGCACCGGTCATTTCCAAGGGCAGAGGAATCTGCAGCAGAGCCAACATAGTCGGAGCAATGTCGCACAAAGCCCCTCCTTCCCGCAAACTGCAGTTTCGGAAGCGTTCATCCACCACAATAAAGGGAACAGGATTGGTTGTATGCGCTGTAAGCGGCAAACCAGTTGCTAAATCGATCTTGCTTTCAGCATTGCCATGATCAGCTGTAACCAGCAATGTTCCGCCCACTTCTTTGATTACGTCAGTAATCTCACCCAAATATTTATCCACTGCTTCCAAAGCTGTCACAGTAGCAGCAAACACCCCGGTATGGCCCACCATATCAGGGTTAGCATAATTAAAGATAATAACATCAAAACTATTTGCCCGCAGAACCGCTGTCAGCTTCTGAGTCAATTCAGGGGCACTCATTTCCGGCTGCAGGTCATAAGAAGCAACCTTAGGCGAGGGCACCAGAATGCGCTCTTCCCCCTGATTTGGTTCCTCCACCCCGCCGTTAAAGAAAAAGGTCACATGAGCATACTTTTCCGTTTCCGCCAAATGCAGCTGTTTCAAGCCGGCGTTTCCCAGCACTTCACCCAAGGTATTTTTCAGGTTTTGGGGCGGAAAGGCCACAGGAGCATTTATCGTAATGTCATACTCCGTCAGGCAAACGTAATGTACCCGGGGACGCTGCGGCCGCTCAAAACCGGGAAACTCCTCATCCACAAAAGCCCGGGTGATCTCCCGGGCGCGGTCAGCCCGAAAATTAAAAAAGATCACACTGTCGCCGCTCTCGACTGTAGCAATAGGCAACCCCTGGGAATTTACAATAACTGTTGGCAGGACAAATTCATCATTGACGTCCTGCTCATAGGACTTTTCCACAGCTGCCAAAGCCCCTGTTGCTTTTTCGCCCTGGCCATAAACAATCGCTCTGAAACCTTTTTCCAGGCGTTCCCAGCGTTTATCCCGATCCATGGCGTAATAGCGCCCGCCGACCGAGGCAATTTGGCCTACCCCCAGTTCTTGCAATTTTTCCTCCAGTTTGCCCAGATATTTCTTGGCACTGCGAGGCAAGACATCACGGCCGTCAAGAAAGGCATGTATATAAATCCTTTCCACTCCCAGGTCTTTGGCCATTTCCAACAAGGCATATAAATGTTCCTGATGGGAATGCACTCCTCCGTCGGAAACCAAACCCATAAAGTGCAAAGCCTTGCCATTGGTTCTCACCCTGCTCATGGCCTCTCTCAAGACAGGATTGGAAGACAGTTTCTTGTCGGCCACAGCCTTGGATATCCGGGTTAATTCCTGGTAAACAACCCTGCCGGCACCGATATTTAAATGTCCGACTTCCGAATTTCCCATTTGGCCGGCAGGAAGACCTACAGCTTCGCCGGCTGCCTGGAGCAGGGTATGCGGATAAGTTCTTTCCAAATAGCGAAAATTCGGTAAAGAGGCTTGAGCAACTGCATTTCCCTCATAGGTCGGACTATAACCCCAACCATCCAGGATTGCCAGCAAAAGCGGCTTCACCCGTTGGGCAGGCTCTTTGGCCTGAGATTGATTCTGCTCCTGTTGAGTCACTTGATTCCAGCCTCGCTTTCAGTTTATCCTTGATCTGCTTGTCGGGCAGGCTTAAACCTGGGCATTTTTTATTAAGTGGGCAAATCCTTCTGCCTTCAGACTTGCTCCCCCCACCAAGGCGCCGTCAATGTCTGGCTGGCTCATTAGGTCAGCGATATTGTCAGGTTTAACACTGCCGCCATAAAGTATCGGGATCTTATCAGCCAGCGCTCCGACCATACCCCGCAGGGTGGAACGAATACTGTCACACATCTCCTGGGCATCCCGGCTGGAAGCAGTCCTGCCGGTACCAATTGCCCAGATCGGTTCGTAGGCAATTATTATTTTACCCAGGTCCTCCGGCGCTAATTCCAGTAAATCCTTTTCCAGCTGCAGCCTGACAACTGCCGCCGCCTGGCCTTCTTCCCGCTGGCTGATGTTTTCACCAACGCAGAGAATCGGTATTAAGCCGTTGGCTAGAGCCGCATTAACTTTTTTGGCAATTTCTTCATCTTTTTCCCCAAAAAGTTCCCGCCGTTCGGAGTGGCCGATAATAACATATGTACAGGCCGTATCCAGAAGCATGCGGGCGGATATTTCCCCGGTAAATGCCCCCTCAAGAGCCCAAGACATATTCTGGGCTCCAAGGTGGACAATACTTTCTTCCAATTCATCTTTCAGAACTGGCAAAGCAGTGAAAGGGGCACAAATCACCATTTCAATTTCACTGACTTCACCAACCAGGCCGAGCAAACTTTGCGCATAATCCCGAGCTTCACCAGCAGTCTTATACATTTTCCAGTTACCAGCAATCACTTTACGGCGTCTCTTGCTCATTGTTCAGCCTCTCTTTCAAAACTAGTTGAACACGTACTTCCTGATTCTGTTGCTTCAGTTTATTGTTCACCTTGATTTGCTTCAATTTAGACTTCATTCAGTCTCTGATGCTCAATTTTTCACCTGAGGCCGATCCAATAAAGCTGCGACTCCCGGCAGTACCCGGCCTTCCAGGAATTCCAGAGAAGCTCCGCCGCCTGTTGAAATATGAGTCAGCTTGTCCGCTACCCCCACCTTCTCTACAGCTGCGACAGAATCACCGCCGCCAACAATAGTTACCCCCGGACAAAGAGCCATCGCCTGGGCCACAACCTGAGTTCCCTTGGCAAAAGACGGTATTTCAAAAACCCCCATAGGACCGTTCCAGATTACAGTCCGGGCATTTATAATATGGCGGGCAAACTTGGCAGAGGTACCTACCCCGATATCCAGAGCCATCTCATCCTCGTCGAGTCCCCAGACCTGCACATTGCGGAAAGGAGCATCAGCATCCATTTCTTTAGCTGCCAGGACATCATCTGGCAATTCCAAAAGAACTTCCCGCTCCTGGGCCTTGAGCATAAGATGCACAGCCAACTCCAGTTTATCATCTTCCACCAGAGAAGCCCCCATTTTGTAGCCTTGCGCCTTGAGAAAAGTGTTGGCCATGCCCCCGCCGATAAGCAAAGTGTCCACCTTATCCAGAAGATTTTCAATTACTCCGATTTTATCAGCTACCTTGGCACCACCTATGATAGCTACAAAAGGCCTTTGCGGGGATTCTAAAGCTCTGCCCATGATCTCCACTTCTTTTTGCATCAGAAATCCGGCCACGGCAGGAAGATAATGAGTCACGCCCTCTGTGGAAGCATGAGCGCGGTGGGCAGTACCAAAAGCATCATTGACAAAAAGTTCAGCCAAGGCGGCCAGTTCCTGGGCAAAGGCAGGATCATTTTTTTCTTCACCGGGATAGAAACGGACATTTTCCAGCAGAAGCACCTGCCCATCTGCCAGACTGTTAACCTGTTGGCGGACTGTCTCCCCTATGCAATCAGAGGCAAAAATTACTTTTTGTCCCAAAAGTTCAGCTAAGCGTTCTGCTACCGGGGCTAAAGAATATTTGGGATTAACTTGTCCTTTGGGACGGCCAAAATGAGATACCAGAATTACTTTGGCACCTTCTCCAACAAGATAGTTGATTGTTGGTAAAGCAGCCTTAATCCTGGTATCATCTGTAATCTTGCGTTGTTCATCAACAGGTACATTAAAATCCACCCGTACCAAAACTCGTTTTCCCTTGACAGGCACTTCATTGACACTCATCTTATCCATTTTTACTCCCCCTTCTAAAATCAGCAAAATCTTCAGCAGCCAAGTAAGCGCAATATTATTTAGTTATATGGTAAAAGAACCGCTGTTTCGCGACCTGAAAGCACACAACAATTCTTAAATCATCAGAATCTATTATATCATAGCCAAACAATGCCAACTATACCAATCAGGCAAACTCCCGCCATTTTACCCCTCTGTTTATCAGGCTTTTGATTCACTTGCCGCGGTTTCCGGAATTATATCATGCACTTCCGTTATGCCGTGTATTTCCATTATTACCTGGGCGATATTCACCAGATTCCCGTCAATCGCGTATATCAGGTTGATCAGGTCGATCCGGGCATAAATTATCTTTTCTCCTTCTCTGATATCTTTGACTAAGGGAATTTCACTCGGGCAATGGGTCAGCGCTGTGAACTGCAGAGTACGCTGGACCCGTTTAATCTCCTGGTGTTCTATCAGGGTCTGAATAGCCAATTTTACATCCCATTGTTTCAAAGCCTCAAGCACTCTGGTAAAATTATCACTGATTTTTTCGTATAATTCCACTAACTGCTCCCATTCCCCCGGGGGTATGGTCAGGGCTTCACGGTGAATTTTTATGGCAACTCCAGCTACAGACATCAGCTTATCGGCAATATATTCGAATTCCTTTAAAATAAACTGGGCATTTGTCTTATCCTTGATCTGGGCTTCCGTCAAGCCCTGCAAAGATAATAAACTAAGCAGATGGGAAATACGCTGATAAAACCAGTCTACATCTTCCTCAGTTTGAACCACTTTATTGGCAGGTTCATTACCGCTGGCCAAGATAGCCTCAGGTATTTGCTGCATCATTCGGGCAAATATGAACTGGCCGACATACCAGATTTCCTTAAAAGCCTGAGCCAGAGCGACTGTTGGCACTTCCAGGGAAGTTTCATCAAAAAACTTTAATTTCAAACGGGGATGATATTCGGGCCGGCTGGGTAAGAAGCGTTCCAGCCATTGGGCCATTAGTGAGTTAAACGGCAAAAACAATACAACCATGAAAACAGCAAAAAACAGGTGGGCATTGGCTACCTGTCGCTGTAAATCTCCTGTAGTATATTGAACAAGTTTAGTAAATGGCGTCAGAAAGGGAAATACCAGAATTGTGGCCACAACTTTGTAGACCGTGTTGGCTACTGCAGTTCGTTTGGCATCCATTTTCTGTACAGCCAGACTGGAAAAGAGAGCAGTCAGTGTTCCCCCCGTATGAGCTCCGATAACCAGGGGAATGATAGCTGAAGCCGGCATGAGATGCTGTTCGGCCAAAGACATCATTACGGCAATAATCACTGTGCTGCTTTGGGCAATAATTGTGAGGATAATACCTACAAAGAGAGCAGTCAAGGGATAAATTCCCAATTGCGTAACAAAAGTGTTAAACTGGGGATAATTTTTCAGGGGTACAGCAGCCCCGGACATGAAACTCATACCCACAAATATGATTCCGAATCCTATCAGAGTCTGGCCCAAATATTTCCACTGTTTTACCCCCACAAAGAAATAGAAAATAAAGCCAACAAAAATGGAACCCAAGGCAATATTCAGAATCTTGAAGGCTATAAGTTGGATTACTATTGAAGTTCCCACGGCCGATCCTAAAACAATACCGAGGGCCTGAGCCAAATTCAGTAAGCCGACATTGACAAATTCCACAGCCAAAACTGTTGTGGCAGCACTGCTCTGAAAAGCCACTGTCATGACAATGCCAAAGAGTGCTGACAATACGGGTCGCTTTGTCAGAGAAAAAAGAATCCCTCTCAGTTTATTGGCCGCAAATTTCTGTAAGCCGTTGGAAGTAACCTGGATGCCGTACATAAAGAGACCCAAGCCGCCCAAAAAAGCCAGCACTATTCCAATTGCCTCTATATTTATCTCACTCCTCACCGCTGGTCTGGCCGGAAGTTCAATTGAAAAATTTTGCAAATCACTATAACGGGGAGAGCAATCAGCAAATGCCGCGCAGCTGAACAGGCAATAGGGTATTACCTGTTCAGTATCTTTTACGGACCGTAGTGGTCGGGATCCTCAATTCATCGCGATATTTGGCTACAGTCCTGCGGGAGATATCGATGCCCTTTTCTTTCAGAAGCAGGGAAATTTTTTGATCTGAAAAGGGATTCTTAGGATCTTCGTGACTAATAATTTCGCGCAAGACTTGCTTGATACTCTCTGTTGTTATACCCTGTTCCTTACCCAAACCATTGGCAAAGAAAAATTTCAATTGAAAAACGCCCCGTGGAGTTTGAATATATTTATTGGAGGTAGCTCTGCTAACCGTAGATTCATGAACACCGACTTGCTCGGCGATATCTCTGAGAGTCAGCGGCTTCAGATATGTAATACCATGCCGCAGAAAAGATGTCTGCTGATGAACAATTTCCAAGGCTACCTTGTAAAGAGTCATTCTCCTTTGCTCAATACTGCGGATCAGCCAAGCTGCTGAATTCAGCTTTTGTTCAACAAATTTTCTGGTTTCGGTCCCTTGCTCCTGACTAAGCGCCTTGCGGTAGGCATCATTGATCCCTAAACGGGGCACTGTGGTATCATTGACCAAAATGATATATTCCCCTTCTATTTCTTCGACCACAACATCCGGAATAATTAAACGAACTTCATCAGGGCCGGAAAATCTGCGTCCTGGCTTAGGATCCAGATTATTGCGAACCAGATCCCCCAGTTCCTGGATCCGGTTTAAAGACACCTTCAGGGTCTGGGCAATTTTCTGCAAACGGCCGGCCGCCAGATTCTCCAATTGTCCGAGAAAATCCTTCATTTCTGAAGGACAATCCGGGATCAGAGGAAGCTGCAGGCGCAGACACTCTTCCAGGGAGCGTGCCCCTATGCCCAAAGGATCCAGTCCCTGTATTATAACCAGGGCTCGCTCGGCTTCTTCTGCTGTCACATTCTGTTCCTGAGCAATATCCTCCACAGAGATCTCCAAATAGCCATTATCATCAAGATTGCCAACAATATATTCACATAAAGACAGAGCAATATCCAGAGACTGGATATGAAGCTGCTCTAACAAATATTCCTGTAAAGTAGGTGCTGAGGTAATAAATGGTTCTCCTTGCTGTTTGCTGACATGATCGGACCGTTCCTGCTGCAGAATCGGCCTTTCATCCCGATCCTGAAAATATTCCTGCCAGTCGAATTCCCATTTTTGCTCAGGATAAGCCTCCTCAGAAGCAGCCGGGGCTTCAGTTTCCTCTCTATTGACCGGATTCTCCTCGGCAACTTCCAATAAAGGATTTTCCAATATTTGCTGGTCCACATATGATGATAATTCCAGTGCGGATAATTGCAAAATTGTAATGGCCTGACGCAATTCCGGTGTCATGATTAACTTCTGAGTTTGCTCAAGACTAAGTCCATAACTTAACCGCACGTCATTTCCTCCCTAAATTCAGGTCTTAAAGTTAGCCAGACCATACTGACTGCTTTAACCCTGATCTCTTTTCTGTGTTCTGATTTTTTCAGCAAGCTCATCGATTTTACGCAAACGGTGATTAACCCCTGATTTTCCTACTTTGGGAGTCAGCATTTCTCCTAATTCCTTTAAACTGGCATCAGGAGATTCGATGCGAAGTTCAGCCATATCTCTCAAAGCAGGCGGCAAGGCTGCCAAGCCGATTGTTTCTGCTATCAGATTGATATTATCGATCTGACGAACTGAGGCCACAACCGTTTTATTCAGATTGGCTGTCTCACAATTGACCAGCCTGTTTACCTGGTTGCGGACATCTTTAAAAACCCGAACATTTTCGAATTCCAACAAGGCATGGTGGGCCCCGATCAAAGCCAGAAACAAAACGATGTGTTCACTTTCTTTGATATAGACAACATACCAGTTCTTGCGCCGACTGACTTTAGCCCGCAGCTGAAACTTATTGAGCAGTTGGCATAAAGCTGCAGCATGCTGCGGATCGCTGCTGATAATTTCCAAATGATAAGCACCCTCGGGATTATTTATGGAACCTCCTGCCAAAAAGGCTCCCCGCAGATAAGCTTTTTGATCACAGCGATGTCTGATCAATTCCTGGGCAATGCCATGTTTAATTTTCCGCTGCTTATTGACCAGTCCGAGCCGCTGTAGATCAGCGTCAGTAAGAGGGTATATTTTTATCAGGTAAGAGTTGTTTTTGCGCAAGCGCATTTTCCGCCGGACAGCGATGTCGACCTGAAGTTCCAGAATATTTTTGGCCAGACGAAATATTTTGCGGGCGACCGGAGCACTTTCAGTAATTACATTCAGGGCAAAGCGCTGATCAGGATAAATTTCGAGAGTTCCGTCCATCCGCACCAGAGCTGCTAATTCAGCCAAATCACAACAGGGCTTAGCCTCGCTGAGCCGAGCCAATTCTTCTTTAGTAATCCCGCTGAAGGACATAAGCTCAGGCCTCCTTTCAGGATTCACTTTTAATTTTGCGATTAAGCAAGTAAGTGTCAACCAAGGCTATTCTTTCCCCCATGGGCTTCAACCTGAAAAGCAACTTGATTATTTCTCTGGCCAGGCAGGCAGAATCATGCCGGACCTTACCTTCCTCCGAAACGAGATCAGCTTCAAAATATCTTGCCCCCAAACTTTCGATTGTCCGGGGATCAGCAATGACCTGAAAAGATCCTTCCCCGGCATAAAGTTTAAGGGAAGCAACAGAAATCTCCTGTTTATTAGCCAGGACAGCATCTACGAAGTTTGAACCGCAATGATCCAGAATTGACCGCAAATGATCTGAAGCTGTGAACCCATCTGTTTCTCCTTTTTCTGTCATCACATTGCAGACATACAAACAAGGCACCTTGACCTCCCGTATTTTTTCCCTTAACCCTTCAACCAGAAGATTAGGCATAACACTGGTGTAGAGACTGCCGGGCCCCAGCACAATCAGGTCTGCTTCCTCTATTGCCTCCAGTGCTTTGGGAAGAGGCTGACAATCTGCCGGTTCCAGGCAAACCCGCTTGATTTTACCCGGGCTTGTCCGAATGGCTGTCTCTCCCTTAATGATTTGGCCATTACTCTTATCGGCAACCAGAACTACCGGGGTCAGGGTGGAAGGATAAACATTGCCCCTTAAGGCGAAAACTTTGCTCACCTGCTCTATTCCCTTTTGAAAATCGCCGAAGATATCAGTCAATCCTGCCAGGAGCAGATTACCTAAACTATGGCCCTTAAGATTGCCTGATTCAAAACGATAAGAGAAAAGATCATCCATAATATTTTCCCGGTCAGCCAGAGCTACCAGACAGTTGCGCACATCTCCGGGCGGCAAAATTCCCATTTCCTGACGCAGCATGCCGGAACTTCCCCCATCATCGGCCACTGTAACTATGGCAGTGAGATTAAAAGTATATTCCTTTAACCCGTGCAACAAGGCTGAAAGCCCTGTTCCACCGCCGATCACTACTATTTTAGGGCCACGACGCAAATGACGCCGGGTATAGATGACATCAACAATGCGCCCTTCAATATCCGGCAATAGGACAGCGATTATGGATTGCAGCATTTTCTTGAAACCAAAAATAATGGCAATAAAGCCAACGATGCTGATAACAATACCAACAGGTACCGCGGTGCGGGCTGCATTTCCAGTAATCTTGTAAACAATTTCCCTGAACTGAAGTTCCAGATATCCCAGAGCAATCCCGTCATTCATGACGGCAAAACCGGTTGCTAGAAGGAAAATCCCTCCTACCGCCAGGATAAACCAGCGTTTGATTTTCAGATTGGGGTATAACCATTTAATAAACCACCAGGAACGAAGCCATTTATCATTCATCAGGAATATTCTCCCTTTCAGATTGCAGCAGGCGGTTTCTGCCTTCATCCCTATGTTTAACATTGATGAGATAGTTTTTATCTTTAAAATGAGTTCCCATCCGTTCAGCAATAGCCACGGAACGGTGCTGTCCGCCCGTACACCCTACTCCTATCACCAGATGAGATTTTCCCTCTTTAAGATAATGGGGAAGAATGAAGCCTAATAAATCCAGATATTTCTCCATAAATTCCTGAGTAATGGGATTTCCGAAAACATAATCCTGAACCGAGAGATCTTCGCCGGTCAGCAACCTTAGTTCATCTATATAAAAAGGATTGGGCAAAAAGCGCACATCAATAACCAGGTCCGCATCGAGGGGAATCCCGTATTTAAAGCCGAATGAGATAACCGAAACCGTCATCCGGCCTATACCTTGCTTATGTCCGAATAATTCGGTAACCTGGTCCTTTAATTGCTGAGCTTTAAGATCGGAAGTGTCCAGAATTTTGTGGGCCTGGCCGCGCAGCTCCTGCAGCTGCTGCCGTTCGGCCTGAATGCCTTCCAGGATGTTGCCTTGCGGCGAAAGGGGATGACGCCGCCGCGATTCTTTATAACGACGGACTAATGTTTCATCAGAGGCTTCCAGAAATAAAATTTCGTAAGGGAAACCCTCTTTTTTCAAATTGCTCAAAGCTTCGTTTAGGGTTGCGAAGAAAGCGCCTCCGCGCAGATCGCAAACAATGGCCACTCTGGATATTTTGCCGTGCGATTGGGCGCATAGTTCAGCAAATTTAACAATAAAGGCCGGCGGCAAGTTGTCCACACAAAAAAACCCCTGGTCTTCCAAACTCTGCATAGCCTGGGTCCTGCCCGCTCCTGACAGGCCTGTAATAACAATAAAATGTACTTCCCTTTGTTCCATACTCCTCACCACCTTTATCCGGAACCTGATATTTTCCATCGTCTGATCAGAGAGCAGCCAGAGCTTGCAACGCCTCATTCTGTGCCCGGGCAAGAGCTTCCTGGGCTGACATTCCGGCAAAAGCATCCTGCCAGGCTGCCTCCTGCAAGGGAAAAAGTTTCTGTTCCAGGGCACTTCCTTCCAATACCCAAGCCTGAGTGAGAACAAGTTTGACTTGAGCTTCAATGGCTCGTTTGTTATCCCCAGAACTGTAGTAAAGGGAATTGGCAGGAAAACGATTTCCGGCTTGGGCAACTGCTCCTTCCAGCTGCGGATCCAGCAAAGCTTGTTCCACAGTCTGAATGGCTGAATTCAGCGGTTCTATGGTTTTAACAGCAGAATTAGCAACTCCCAGGGTCGGACCGCAGAGAGCCTGGCCCTCACCTCCAAGCAAAGCTGACAAAGGCAAGCTATCCCAAGGAATATTTGATCCGGTCAAAGCCTGAGCCTGACTGGCCCAGGCAATTGTATAGCCAACTTGGCCACTGGCAAACTGTTCCCAAGCCTTGGGGTTTAATTCCAAAACACGGGCAGAGCGCCACCTTAGCAGCTGTTCCAAAAATGCCAAATTAACTGCCTGATCCAAGGCAGGTTTGCCATTTGTCAGTAATTGTCCTCCCTGGCCATTCCACCAAGTGCTCAGTAAAGATATGTCAAGGCCAGGCAGGACTAGCTGCCCTTGGCCTGCAGAAAGGCTGGCCAGATCTGTTGGTATCGGGGCCTTGTCTTTATTGAAAAAAAATAAAGGAACATCTGTCAGCCAGGGCTGGGCATACAGTTGGCTATTAAAGCGAAATTGGGCTAGAGCTGCCGGGAAAGCATCTGCAGTCAAATTGGCAGCAGGTGCCAGAGTTCCCTGGGCATATAGCTGAAGCAGTACAGCCTTAGGCGCCAGAAAAATTTCCGGTCCTTCCCCCCCTGCTTCAGCCTGAAAGGCTCTTTTCACAAAATTCTCTTCCGGAACATAAACCATCTTCACAAGAATTGCCGGGTTAGTCTTACTGAAATTTTGTAATTGCCCTTCCAGGATTTCGGCCTCGGCACCGTTCAGAGTATGCCAAATAGTAATCACAGCCGGAGCTTTGTCCTTATTATCATTCTGAGCAACAATATTTTGGCAGCCACCCAAAACCAGGGCAAGGAGAATCAATAAGGGCAGCAGTTTCGATATGGACTTAGGGCAGGAGCAGCCTGAATAAGCTTTCATCTGACCTCCATCTGGCAAAGCATGATATCTCCTGATCTTTAATACCCCATAGGGCAAATCCAAGATAACTGATTAGCTATAGTTCAGCGGGCAGCACCAAACCTTGTTCTCATTATAAAAGAAAAGATAGCCAACCTGCTTGTTCTGCGGGCAAATCGCCTTGTCTTCTCTTACCTGATCTGGTTTCAGTTCTTCAATCCCGGTATAGCAATTTAGCCTGGGAGCAGAAAAATATGCTATAGCCGTTGCTCTGGCCCATTGTTGTCTGTCCATTAAGTCTATAAGAGAAACTGTCCTTGGCCCGAAATCCTGAGCAAACTTCTCACAAAGCAGCTTTTTAAGTTCCCCCATAGAATGCTGCTGAGTTGCTTTCTCGTTTCTTCCCCCTGTTGCCGCGCTGCCGGCAGCTACTGTAGCGGCAGACAGGAGAAAATCCGGGACAAGGCCCGGCCTTTCCCAGCAATAATAATCAAAGCGCAAAACATCCCTTAATAACTCCAGCTCCTGCCCACTAATTTTTCCGGAATTGGTTATTTGCCAAGACTCCACAAACAGCCACAATCTTTCAAACAGAGCCTTCTCCTTCCAAGGTGACCCCAGCCAGTTACGG
The DNA here is from genome assembly GCA_035561015.1 of Desulfitobacteriaceae bacterium. Taxonomy (GTDB): domain Bacteria; phylum Bacillota; class Desulfitobacteriia; order Desulfitobacteriales; family Desulfitobacteriaceae; genus UBA2264. Next base: position 16,832 of record DATMYJ010000196.1, read on the forward strand.
TGATGCCAGAACTGTGCAAAGAAGTCGTAAAAATCAAAAGCCGTGGGAAACAGGGAAATTACCTTGGGCAGAAAACTTTGGAATCTGCCTGAATTATAGTATTTATCCAAAAGAATTTCCATCCGTTTAAGCTGTAATAAATCCGGATAGCTTAATTCTGCTGTTTGCAGAACAGAATAAGGAGGGTCAGGCTGATAAACAAGCCCATAGCGAGAAGCTTTCTGCCTCAGGCCGCTGCCTTTGAGAACTTTCAGAAAACCCAACTGCAGCTTCTGTGGCTGGGTTTCATAAACGTCATTAAAAGATAGACGAAAATTATCCCAATTTTCTCCGGGCAGACCGGCAATAAGATCCAGATGCAGAGGAATTTCAGTGTTCTGGCGAAGTTCCAAAATATACTTTCGCCAAATTTCAAAATGCTGGCTGCGGGCAATGTTCTCTAAAGCCGGCCGATAAGTTGACTGCACTCCAATTTCCAGCTGTAATAAGCCTTGTGGATATTTTTTTAAATAAGCCAGCCAATCTTCATCCAGAAGTTCGCCGGCTATCTCGCAATGTATCCTGATATTCCGAGCATTAGCAGCCTTTTCGACTTCTTCCCGTATAATATCTAAAATTTTCCAGGCGTGTTCTTTACAGGTATTGAAGGTCCGGTCCACAAATTTAATCGTACGGGCACCATAAGTCAAAAGCTTGCTGAAAACACGGCGAAAATTTTCAGGTTTGGCATAACGCACTCCGGTTTCTGCCGAAGATAAGCAGTACTGACAGCTAAAAGGGCAGCCTCTGGTCGTTTCCACATAAACAAGACGGTTATCCAGCTTCTCCTCGCTGGCATAAGGATCAGGCAATTGATCAAGATCCACTAGAAGAGAACGCCGGGGGTTGCTGACAACCCTGTCCTGGCAGCGCCAGACCAAACCCGGGACATTATCCGGATCCTGCCTGCTCTTCCACGACCTTAGGAGTTCCAAAAAAACAGCCTCGCCCTCGCCCTGAACAACAGCATCCACTTCTGGATTATCGTACATAAGTTTCTCTGTTTCAAAACTTACTTCCGGCCCCCCTAAAACTATCCGGATCTTGGGCAAAACCAGACGCAGATCGCGAATTATCTTTAATGTTTCTGTAATGTTCCAGAGATAACAGGAAAAGCCGATGACATCAGCCTTGGCTTCATATAACTCCCCCGTCAGGCGAGCTATAGGCTCATTAATCGTAGCTTCTTTGAGCATTGTAGCGGGAAATTCATTGATAACAGTCTCCCGCAAATAGCGCAGGGCTAAGTTTGTTTGCACATACTTGGCATTGAGAGCCACCAGCAGGACGCGCAAAGAGTCAACTCCTTTATTCCAGTTTAGGGAGTTTTATGTATATTTATGCATATAGCCAAAATCT
>DATMYJ010000197.1:0-5201 GCA_035561015.1 Desulfitobacteriaceae bacterium
CTGCTATTCAAATATATCATAATAATATTCGAGGCTGTAAGAGCAGAATAATCACCATTTGCAGGCAGATCGGCAACACCAAATCCCAGCTGGGACTCAGAGGTCTTTTGCTGGGTCACATTTTTATCAAGCCTGCTTATGTACTTTGGTATCAGATTTACTGCGCTTACAGCTCCGGCTGCTGCCATAACCTCGCTTTTTTTGGGATAATAACCATTTTCCGCATGATAGCGATCCAAGGCTGTTTTGAGCTGATGCCCGGTAGCAATGTCGGCATTACGTCTGGCAAGTTCGGCGCTGGAAAGAAATTTGGGAGTAGCAATAGCTGTTAAAATAGCCAAAATAACAATGACCATCATAACTTCCAAAAGTGTAAATCCTGATTTCCTGATCAGTTTCTTAATCTTCATACTATAATCCTTTGTTTCAGTTCAATGTCAAGAATTTATTGCAGACTGGTCGTAAGGTCAAAAACCGGCAACAAAATTCCTATAGCCACCAGGCCTATCAAGCCTGCTAAACCTAAAATCAATAAGGGTTCAAGGAGATGGACCAGACGAATTAATTTCTGATCAAGTTCCTGGTGAAACATAACAACCAAGTGTTGCAGCATATCATCAAGTTTGCCAGCTTCCTCGGCTATATGGAGCATTTCACAGGCATCAGGCGGAAAAAGGGTGGAACCCCTCAGTATTTCTGTAAGGCTTTTACCTTGACGCACCCCTGTGGCCAACTTTCTAACCAGCTTCTGCATGGGTTTGCTTTGGACAGTGCTTTCCGTAAAGTGTAAAGCTTCCAGCAGAGGTATGCCGGCCCCCAGCAGTCTCCTGAAAATGCGACAAAACTGAACCAACTCACTAAAGCGCATGATTTGACCAAACAAAGGAATATGGGTAATTAATTTACTTATTATTTCCTGCCAGGACTGAGGCTGTGCCAATTTGACCAGCACTGTTGTGCTGAAACCGATAATGAAAAGGACTGTGAAAATCAGGGGTATTTGGCGACCGCAAGCAAAAATAACCATTGTTAAGTACGGCAACTGAGTGCCCAGACCGGAAAATAATTTTTCATAAGTCGGCAGCACCCAAAGACTCAGGACAAAAATAACACAGATAACAGCTCCTGCCAAAAACGAGGGATAAGCCAAAGCCGATTGGATTTTTCGTTGAAACAGGCACTCCTGTTCTAAATCTTCTGCTACCTCGCTTAATGTTTTAGCCAAAGTACCTGTTTTTTCCCCTGCTTTAACCATGGATTTGATAAATAAACTCGGAGCAGGTGTTACTATTTGCAGGGCTTCTGCAATACTGCTTCCTCTTTGAATCTGCTCCTTGACACCCTGCCATTGAATTTCATTATTTTTTCCGGACACATGTACCGATATTATATCTAAGGCCTTTAATAAAGGAATACCAGCCTCCAGAGCAACAGACAAGCGCCGTGTAAATACGGCCCACTGGCTTTTGGCATTTTTTACTGCCAGAAGTGATCTTAGGCTTTTTTTTCTGGGTTTAATGGTCAATGGGTATAGCCCTTGTTCCCTTAGCCAAATACGGATATCGGAGGTTTCGGCCGCTTCACATATCCCTTGCCGTATTTGCCCTCCGGCATCAACAGCTCTCCAGACATAAGCCAAAGACTTCATTTCGTTCTCCTGTTCTTGGAATCCTCCTTTGGAGAAGGATTCCTTAAGGTAATATAATATTATCCATATCAGTTGCTGAGCAGAATACTTCTTCCAGCGAAGTCAATCCCTGAGATACTTTTGATAAACCATCTTGTATTAAGGGGGCCATTCCTTGACTGATCGCCGAACATTCTATTTCCTGGGATGCAGCCTGGGCAAGAACCAACTTTTTGATCTCCTGATTGTAGAGCAGAAGTTCATGGATTCCCATCCTGCCGTTATAACCTGTTTCTCTGCAGAATGTACAACCTTGAGCCAAATAAGCGGTGTTGATTTCTGTCTCGATGCGCAGGGCTTGTTTCTCGGCAGCAGTAATAGGATAGGGCTTTTTACAATGAGTGCAGAGTACACGAACGAGCCGTTGAGACAAAATACCATTGACGGCCGCTGCCAAAAGATAAGGCTCAATACCCATATCCAGCAAACGGGTCAAAGCCAAAGCAGCTGAATTGGTATGCAAAGTCGAGACCACCAGGTGCCCTGTCAGAGCAGCAGCCACAGCAATTCTGGCTGTTTCTTCATCCCTAATTTCTCCAATCATAATAATGTCGGGGTCCTGACGCAGAATCGATCGCAACCCTTTGGCAAAGGTTAATCCATGGCCCTGGACCTGAATCTGATTAACACCGGTCAGACGATATTCCACAGGATCTTCGATGGAAACAACATTATAGATTTCCGCCCTCAATTCGCGCATCAGGGCATAAAGAGTAGTAGTTTTTCCGCTTCCAGTCGGCCCGGTTACAAGTATCAAACCATGCGGTTTTTTCAGCAGTTTACGCACACCGGCCTCAACCGCTGAACACATGCCCAAAGCATCCAGCGAACGCTTGGCTGTTTCAGGATCAAGGATACGAACCACAATTTTTTCTCCATGGACAGTGGGCAGAGTCGAAATACGCAGATCAATCCGTCTGTTTCTGACTTCAATCAGTATTCTCCCATCCTGGGGCAAACGTCTTTCGGCAATATCTAATCCAGCCATAACTTTCAGGCGGGATAAGACATTACGGGCAATATCCAGAGACAAACGGCAGTTCAAACTCAGACGGCCATCAATCCGAAAACGAATAATAAAATCATATTCCTGCGGTTCCCAGTGGATATCACTGGCACCCTGAATAACAGCCTGACCCAAGACAGTATCAACTAAACGTATGGTCGGAGCATCACGGCCCATGAAGTCTGCCGTTGCTTCAGCAACGGCCCAAACCTCCTGTGACTCCCGATCCGCGTTATGCAGTTTTAGTAATTGGTCTGCTGTTTTTTCAACTGTCAGGAACTGACCGATCGCCGCCCGGATCTCATCTGCTCCGGCTAATATCGGCTCCACCTGATAGCCGGAATAAAGCTGAACATCATCAAGTGCCCTGCTATCGGTAGGATCAGCTATAGCTACACGTAAAACTCCGGAAAGGAAATCTATAGGTATTAAGGAATAGCGGCAGGCTAATTCCTCAGATATTACCCGGGCAGCTGCAGGATCTATTTTGACTTGGGTCAAAGATATTACAGGTATGTTGAGGTATTTGCTTAAACTTTCCTGTAAAAGCTCCGGTGATAAAATACCTAAGCGCACCAATACTTTACCAATTCTATCCCGGGATATATTTTGTATTTTTGTAGCCTGGGCAAGTTCCTGAGAATTAATATAGGAGTTTACCAATAGAAATTGGGCAAAAGTAAGTTCCGTTTTTTTAAATACATTGCTCTCAATCATATTTTCTCTCCAGCTCAATGGTGTAGTTCCTGATAATTTGTCATTACCCATTCGCCTGTACTGTTATGCAGATAGACTTTTATTTCCCGTCGGGCCTGGCCGGAAACTGCCGCAGAGTTAACCCAATAACCTTCCTCTCCAAGACTAACAGTGACTCTGGTATTGTTTCCGGCAACAAGCCTGCTCCCGCCCCGCCATTCAGGATTATGGAGCAACTGGGCTTTAGCCCACTCGATGCCGCCTTCAGCACAATAAACTGCCTGCTGGCTCTGAGCCTGGCGCCTGATCATACGCAGCCCGGCATTTGCTTTGATGAATATTTCAAGACCTGTTCCGGTCAGGGTTAAGATCAGAATCAGAATTATCAGGGTTGCAAAACCTGCATTACTCGTTTTCAGAATCGCTGTCAGGTACGGCGTCTTATCAGACTTTGCCATATTGCTTGTTGATGATTCATTTCTGCTCGGAAAGTTATTTGCCATAAATCCGGTTCCACCTCTGTACAGATTAAAGCCGTGATCCGACTGGCTACAGGATTGGGAACGTTCAGATGTTCACAGTATAAGTCTGTGATACCATCATGATCCTTATCATCTATATAATATAAATCAGCCTGGGTGTAACCTGCCTCCGGCCAGGGAGTAATCGCCAAGGCCCCTGGAGCTATACAGTGCACAGCCTGTGCTGATCTCACAGCAGCAGAGATGCTTTCCCCAGCGTTCAACAGGGCATATTGGATCTCCTGGCGATCCTCAATTTCCCGGGATCCCTGCCACTGATCAGAGAGTAAGCCCAGAGCAAGAACAAGTATACTGCATGAAATCACTAAGGCAGTCAGTACTTCCAGCAAAGTAAATCCCCTGCTGCCTGAGAAATCATTTTCTGATTTCGTTTGCCATTTGCTTTCGTTTGTTGTTTCGGCTTTAATCCACATAATAGACGCTTCCCAAATAATAACTGTGGATTTTTCCCTTTTCTAACCATTCCACTTCTATTTCTATGTTTAATAATTCCGGATATTCATCCCACTCTGCGCAAAGTGTCCAGTCAAACAGCCCTTCATTGCCGGTAACGGTTTCACTAGGAATACACCCACCCTCAGCTAAATTTTCTGACCAGGGCCGTTCCGCAAGCCGTTCCATTGATTTCCGGGCGATATTCATGGCCTGAGTCAGATTAGCCGTTTGTTGATTTTCAGAAACAGCAGTTTCGGTTAAGCCATAAACAACAGAAAAACTTATGGAAAAAAGAAACAAAGCCATTAAAACATCCACGAGGGCATATCCCTTTTTACCCTCATCTGAAATTAGCATTTTCAAACGCAACCCTTCCAAGCTCTCTTAATTCTTATTATCTTTAGATATTAACTGCCAATCTGTCTGTTCAAAAGCTTAATGGACTTGACCCAGACTGTCTATTTTGTAAACTCTGGTCTTATCATCAGGGTTTCGGGGCCATTGCTTCAAATAAGGACCTTGCCAGACATCGGAACCTGTTGTATTCAGCATCAAATCGTCGACTTTCGCAGGAAAAACACCTGTATCCAGATGATAAAGCCGGGCTGCTCCCTCAATTAATTCAATATTGGTCTCATCCACCTTCTCGGAGGTCTTTTCTCTGGAACTCTCATAATGAGGAACGACACTGCCCAGTATAAGACCAGTAAGGAAGATAACTATCACTATTTCCCAGAGCGTAAAACCTTTTTCCCTAATTAACCTAAAATTATCCATTTTATGCTTATACCTCCACCAGAAAGTTTATCAGCTTAACCGGTCTTTCCTGCAAAAG
>DATMYJ010000198.1:0-5364 GCA_035561015.1 Desulfitobacteriaceae bacterium
GTATCTAACTTGATTATTTCATTTATCTGGTATCCGGCCGAATAATTCCCGCTTCTCCGTTTTATCAGGCCAACTTAAGGTTTAAATCTCCTGCTTTGCGCAAAGCTCTGAATAAATAGTGCCTTCATCTCTGTAGATACCAGCAACAACAGCGAATCTTCTGCGCAGTTCTGCCGATACATCACGCACCACTCTGGCCGGAGATCCTATGGCCATCTTTCCCGGTGGAATTACCTTGTCTTCAGTTACTACTGAACCCGCTCCAACCAGACAACCCTCGCCGATTACCGCCCTGTTTAAAACCAAAGCGCCCATGCCAACTAGGGTACTATCACCAATGGTACAGGCATGAATTACCGCGTTATGACCGATTATAACATTATCCCCTATATTCACAGATGTAGGTTCAGGAAACCGGGCACCGTGAATAACCGTACCATCCTGAATATTGGTGCATTTACCGATAACGATCTTAGCAACATCTCCTCTGAGAACACAGTTAAACCAAATACTGCTGTCGTCACCGATTTCGACATCACCAATGACACAGCTTCCTGGTGCCAGAAATACATTCCTGCCAATTTTGGGGGTCTTGCCTTTATATGTCAGTAACACGGTTCAGCTCACCTTCTTATTTTCTATTTTAGAAAACAATTCCGTGAAAAACACTGGAATCGGCACATTAACATTCAGCAGAGATACCTCGATTACTACCCAGGCACATCTGCTTCCATTACTCCAGTGTTACAGACCTTAGATAACCGATAACAGCAGCCGTTTTGAACTGCCTGTGCAGTTCAAAACAGTTGCTATCGGCATACTATTAGTTATTTTTTTGATTTAGAAAGGATTATTACCGTGTTTCTTAGGTACACTGGGTTCCACTTTGTTTTCCAGAGCCTTTAAGGTTTTTACAATGCGTGACCTTGTCTCACGAGGATCAATAACATCATCGATATTGAATTTGAAAGCTGCATCGTAAGGATTATCAAACTTTTCGCCGTATTCAGCAATTTTTTGCGCTCTGGTTGCTGCCGGATCAGCTGAGTTGTCAATTTCCTTCTTATAGATAATGTTTGCTGCACCGTCAGCACCCAGAACTGCGATTTGAGCTGTCGGCCAAGCCATTACAAGGTCAGCACCCAAGTGTTTGCTGCACATAGCAATATAGGCACCGCCATATGCTTTACGCAGAACTACTGTAATAAGGGGAACTGTAGCTTCGGAGTAAGCATAGAGCACTTTTGCTCCGTGTCTGATGATTCCCTTATATTCCTCTTTCGAACCAGGCATATAACCAGGAACGTCTACCAGAGTTATCATCGGAATATTGAAGGCGTCACAGAAGCGGATAAAGCGAGCAGCCTTATCAGAGCTATCGCAGTCCAGAACGCCAGCAGCAACCATGGCATTATTGGCAATAATGCCAACAGGAGCGCCGTCAATACGAGCAAAGCCTACAACCATGCATTTTGCCCAGTTAGCTTTAACTTCCATAAAGTCTTTGTTATCAACCAGATAGTTAATAACTTTATGGACATCATAGGCGCGTTTAGCATTTGCAGGTACTGTTTTCAGGATACCCTCATCCTTACGATTGGGATCATCAGTCGGGGCAATCCGGGGTGGTTTTTCTGAGTTATTGGCGGGGAAGAAAGATAACAGTCTTCTTACATCCCGCAGGCAGGAATCGGTATCTTCGCAGAAGAAATCAGAAACGCCGGAAATCTCGGTATGAACACGAGCTCCGCCCAGATCTTGCATGGAAATATCCACACCGGTAACTGCCTTAACAACTGCAGGTCCAGTAATAAACATCAATCCAGTTTGATCTACCTGGAAGATAAAGTCTGTCAGAGCCGGAGAATATACAGCACCGCCGGCAGTAGTACCTATTACAGCGGTAATCTGCGGGATTACACCGGAGGCTCTGGTGTTACGATAGAAAATATCGCCATAACCAGCCAAGGAATCTGTACCTTCCTGAATTCTGGCTCCGCCGGAATCCAGTAAACCAACGATCGGGCATCTGGCTTTCAGGGCCAGGTCCATAACGGTAGTAATCTTTTTAGCATGTGCATTCCCCAGTGAGCCACCAATGATAGAAATATCCTGGGCAAATACATAAACTGTGCGGCCGTCGATTTCACCATAACCGGTTACAACACCGTCTCCCAAAGCTTTCTTGGTTTCCATGCCGAAATCGTGGCAGCGATGTTGAACGAACATGTCGATTTCAATGAAAGTACCCGGATCTAGCAGGGCGTCAATATTTTGTCTGGGACCACGCTTGCCAGGTTTTCCGGTCGTGGCCTGTTTCTGCAGTTCCTGCAGTTTATTCAATGCATCTTGCACGTAAGCAAACCCCCTTTTTAAATATATTAATCCGGATTACCGCATCATTAAAATAAATGACGCGGTAATCCGATTTTTGCTTGAACCTTAGATCATGCGCTCCTGGCCTTTCCAGTAGGGCTCTTTCAGGATGCGTTTGAGAACTTTACCGGTAGCTGTCCGCGGGAAATCATCGCGGAATTCGATAGTCTTGGGACGTTTGAAGCCGGCCAGACTGGCTTTGCAGTAATCCAGCAGTTCTTGTTCAGTAACTTTGGCGCCTTCTTTCAGGATAACCAGAGCCTTAACTTCTTCACCCCAAGTTGGATGCGGAACACCAAAGACGGTTACTTCTGCTACTGCAGGATGTTTGCTGAGAACTTCTTCGATTTCGGCTGGGTAAACATTTTCGCCGCCGCTGATGATCATATCGCCTTTACGGTCTACCAGATAATAGAAGCCTTCTTCATCCACATAAGCCATGTCGCCGGCAGTTACCCAGTCACCTTTACGGGCTTCAGCTGTTTTGCCTTCATCTTTATAATAGCCCTTGAATGCAGACTTAACCTTGGCCCAGAGTTGACCAGTTTGACCTTGGGGAACCTCGTTGCCGTTTTCGTCCAGTAGTTTGATTTCAACACCAGGATTGGCTTGGCCAACGCTGCGGACTTTACGTGTCTGATCCTTGTGACGCAGAGTTGTTAAAGCACCTGTTTCGGTGGAGCCATAGCCTTCACTGAACTGAACTTTCGTGAAAAATTTGAGGGCTGCTTCCTTGGTTGTGGTAAGCAGAGGAGCTGAAGATGAGCCGATAGAAGTCAGCTTGCTCATATCATACTTATTCTTGATTTCTTCCGGTGTTTCTACGATCCTGGTAATCATGGTCGGTACCATAGAAGTTGTGGTAACACCTTCATCGGCAATAATTTTCATAACATTCTCAGGTTCAAATTTACCAGAGGGCAGAATAACAGTTTTGCCGCCTACCCATAAGGTAATAAAAGAAGCCCAGATTGAATTGGAGTGAACCAGCGGCATAATAGCCATGAAAACACGATCCGACATATCGACATTTTTTCTGCCTGATTGTCTGATCATAGCATTCTTAACAATATCAATTGTGCTTTTGTGAGTATTCAAAGCGCCTTTGGGGAAACCGGTAGTACCGGAAGTATAACCGAAATAGAAAATATCTTCTTCATTGAGATCAACGTTAGGCTCATCTACAGACTGACCCTTTAAAAGATCCTCATAAGCCATATAGCCCGGTGCTTTGGAAGCATCGCCGATAACAAAACAAGCATCACTGCGAATCTGAGGGATATCAGCCTTGGCGCTTTCCAATTCAGCAACAAACTTGTCCTCAACAAACATGCCTATGGAATCAGAGTTATTAACAATGTAAGCCTTTTCCTTGGCTGTCAGACGGAAATTAACCGGTACGGAGATAACCCCGATCCTGGCTAAAGCATTATAGATTTCCAGGGGTTCAATGCGGTTCTCAACAATAACGGCAGCCTTATCGCCGCGCTTAAAGCCTTTGGCCAACATAGCATTAGCTAATTGGTTGACCCGTGCATTAAGTTCGGTAAAAGTTAAGCGTTTGTCTGCACAAACCACAGCTTCTTTTTTGGGAAATCTCCAGGAATTGATCCGTAAACCATCTGATATGTTCATACATTCCACTCCTTAAAAAGTTTATTTGAAATTGTTTTTCGCAATAGGATTGACAGTTTCATAGCCTTTTATCAAAATCCCCCGGCAGGCGCATTCTTCAGCCCTTAAGATCAAAAGACAGGCATGTATCATTACCCCAAGACAACCCCAAGGTCACTTTCCAAATACGCCCCCGAAAGACTTATGCAAAATAGTTAGCCAGATCCATTACTGCCGGACAAACAGCCTTCAGGCAGCAATTTCAGTTTCGAAAGTAATTTCAGGCAATAAGCTTAAATATTTTGTCCGGGATGTGCCCACCAGCCACTTCTGAAAGGCGGAGTAACTCCCCAACCTGTCTTTCCTTTGGGAATACGTCCGGTCTTGGTGCAATAGGGACGTAAGTCTCTGCCTAATGACCACTCCAAAACACGACCTAATTCCAGAACGCCATCAACATCAATACCTGTTTCGATACCCATTTCATCCATCATAACCAGGCCGTCTTCAGTGGAACCGTTGCCGGTAATATTACTTGGGCAATAGTTTTTGCCTGTGCCTTTACCCGGTACCATATTTTGGATAAAGTTCGGTTGGCCGCCTAATTGGCCAAGGGACATTTCCACTTTTTCAACGCCGCAAAGCAAAGCGGTATAATAATTAGCCATAGCCATACCTCTGGAATCATGGAAGTGGCCAACATGAACGTCTTCGTTAGGGAACCTTTCTCTGCATTTTGATAAAAAGTTATAGGTTATAAGCGGTGTAGACTCTCCTGTAGTATCACAAGGGGTAGCACTGTCACAACCCATTTCCAGAGCTCTCTCGATAAAGCTTAAAGGAATCTCAGGATCAACAGGCCCTGTAAGCGGGCAGCCATATACACAAGCCATTGCAAAATCGGCTTTAATTCCGGCATCATGAAGAATCTTTACATATTCAGGAATTTGTGTCCAGTATTTTTCAATGGGACGTCCGGCATTACGCAGACTGTGTTCGTTGGTCATGGAGAAGGTAAAGGACACTACATCAGGACCAAATCCTTCTTCCTTGGCTTTGGCAGCCCGTTTTAAGGCAACATCGGTCATACCGTAACATTTATAAACAACGCCCGGTTTTCTCTTGATGCGTTTTAATACTTCTTCGCAATCCTTGAACTGGGGCAGATAAACGGGATGAGAGAAGTTGGATACTTCAACAACCGGGAATCCCAGCTCGGAAATCTGATCGATAAACCAGACTTTAGCATCAGTCGGGAAGAAACAAGTTTCATTCTGTAATCCGTCTCTGGCAAACAATTCAGTTACTTCGACCTTTTTTGGTAGTTTGAATTCAAACACTAATTATCATCCTTTCATGCGTTCAATTTTAGAT
>DATMYJ010000199.1:0-8928 GCA_035561015.1 Desulfitobacteriaceae bacterium
CAAAATATAAGGCCTTTCGGGCAAAAATACTCACAGGCTGCTCATATCACATCCTGTGAGTATTATTTTCTCTGTTCCATTGTACTTAACCCTGATAATCAAAGCGTTTACCTGCTGCCGGTGCTCCGCCTTCATAAGTTTGGGAGATGGCATGTTTGTGTTTCATCTCATAGATCATCTGCTGCAGGGCAAGAATAATTCTGCTGTTATCCTGGCTGAGCATCTCCAGCATTTTTCGCCCCTCCGGTCTCTGCCTGAAAGCAGAGTCTGGGGCAGCATCTATCAGTTCCTGGACTTTTTCCCGTTGCCGCATGATTTCAAAAAACAGCTCCCATTCTTTACGAGACAAAAATTTAATCATCTCGTAAGTCAGGAAAGAATAATTCTGCCAGAGATCTTCCATTACAAGACTACCGCCTGGAGATTACTCAGCGATTTTTCCTGCCGTACTTTCTTCATTGCTTCGACCCAGGTGTCGCGCAATTCCTGCAGCAAAGAACGGGCTTCACGCAGCTGTTCCTTATCTTTTTTGATGTTGCCCTGCACTAAACGTTCCCGAATATAATCATACAAAGACAGCCAGGTTCCGGAAATCTCCAGTTTCATATCCAAGGTTGCCATGAATTCGGTAACAATATCCTGGGCCCGCAGGTTGCGCTCGTGGGATTTGGAAAAATCCTTGCGCTCCAGGGCCAGGATGCTTTCGTCAATAAAGCGGAGAGCGCCATTGTAGAGCAATAAGGTCAGTTGTTCCGGTGAAGCAGTCATGATTTGCTGCATCTTATAGGCATTAGCTGTGTTTTGGGCATTCATTCAGTATCCTCCCTTAACTGCTTAACTGCTGACTAAGCCAGCTGCTTTGCTGATTTAATTTGCTTAAAGCTGTTTCCATGGCATCGAATTGTTTATAATAGCGGTCTTCCATATCCTGCAAACGATCATTCATCTTATCCAGATCTGAATTATACCTTCTGATCTGTTTGGCCAGGCTGCTGCTTGTGTCACTGGTAATAGCTCCGCTGTAACCGCCCACAGTAGTAATTTTATCCAGCGCTGTCTTCAGGGTATTGTAAAACCTGACTGCCACTCCCTGCTGATTTGCGGTATCGCCAGTGGTACTAAATAGTTTGCTTAAAACGTCGGGATCCTCCTCCAAGGCTTTCTTCAGCTTTGTCTCATCCAGATAAAGCTTGCCTCCCTCGGAATAATTACCTGTTGTTACACCGATAGCAGCGAGACTGTTATACTTTCCCGTCAGGCCATTAACAGGTGCTGAAACATCACTGCGCAATTTGTAAACCACATCCTGTAAGATAGAATCATGGCGCAGCATCCCACTTTTTGACTTATTCTCCCAGTCCGTTATCTCCGTATCCTTCATGTCTTTTTTCTGTTCACTAGTCAGAGGCAAGAAATCTGCATATTTCTCTTCAGCTACTTCACCGTTGATTTTTTCCAAAAGTGTATTATAGGAATCAAGAAATGATTTAACATTGGCAACGGCCTGATCATTATCCGAAGAAACAAGGATACTGGCTGAGCCCAGGGCTTTCAGGTTATAAGTCACCCCAGAAACAGTGAAATTATTACTGGCTTGAGCCAGATTCACCCCGTCCAGATTGAACTGGGCATCTTTCCCGCCGGGATTGGGAGTAGTCTGAGAAATACTCAATTTTAATTTTTCATTCAGAAAATCAATAGCCGCCTGGTCACTTCCGACAATGCTGAGCGTCCCACTCGCGGCTTTAAGAGTAAAACGATCTGCGCTGTAGTCGGCATCAGCATTAACGCCTGCTGCCTTAATCCTGGCGATGAGACTATTCAGAGAATCAGTATCGCTGATGGTGATATCTTTGCTGGTCGTCCCGTTCGTTAGTTTTATTGTAAAACTCCCTGTCATGCCCAGCTGCGTGGAGAGGGCAGCCTCCGGATCGGTTACCCCGATTTCCGTACTGCTGGTCTGACCGCTGGTTGAAAGAGAAGTAACATTGGCAAGTTTCAAGGTTTTATTAATAAAGTCAAGACCGTCTGGGTCCACTGTATCGGCAATATCAATATCCACTCCTGCTCCTGAACCTGTGGTATAGATAAAAAACCGGTCTAGGGTTGTGTCATAATTTGCTCTGATTCCGATACCGGCATTATTGATACTGCTGACAAAGTCATAAATACTTTTACTTGTGTCCACTTGGATATTGGCTGAGGCCATACCGTTTTTGAAAACTATCTCATAAGTATCTGCAGCCAAACCAAACTGGCTGCTTAAGCTGTCTTTACTGGCTGAGGGGACAGAAATACTGCCCGCACTGGTCAGTTTGGCCCCTTCAGCCAACTGGAGGACATTAATATCATGACTGACATTGGCTGCCTCAGCATTGGCACTGACCGCTACTGTATTTTCCGCTGTTGAAGAAGTCTTTTTGGGGATCAGGGAATTTTGCAGTTTATAATTGAAGACTGTGGTATTGCGGAAGTCACGGATTGTTGTATAGAGGGTATTATAATCTGTCTTCTTCCATTCCAATTGGGTTTTCTTTTGCCAGATCTTATCATAGGAGGTGCGCCGGGCTTTCATTAAATCCTTAACCAATGAATCTACATCCAAACCCGAGCCACTGAGTCCATAGGTCCTCATTACCATAGCTATCCTCCTCAACCTTAGATAACAAAATAGACTTATTAATTCAGACTTTTTTATCCAGCAACAAGCCGACATAGTCCCGGATTTTGGCCATCGTGTCCAATAACTCATGAGGCGGAAACTCCTTCAAAACCTTTTGTTCCCTGGTATCAACAACCTGTACCATAAGCTGCTTGGTCCCCTCATGCAGGACAAACTTCAGATCAGCATCCAGTAACTGCATAAACTTGTTCATCTCCTGGGTCATAATTTTGAAATCGTCACTTATTAATTGGAGTCCATTGTTTTCATTATTGAGATCTGTCTCATAATTTTCTGCTATTGTTTTAATCTCGGTTGCTTTTCCGGAACGATTCAGAGCTGCAGTGTTTCGTGAACCGGTACCAAAAGCAAACTCCGCACTTTGCCACTTGACATCCATCTTACACACGCTCCGATACTTATTATTTTCAGAGTAATGTATTTTGTATAAAGATATATTTGACTTCTGGAGCCGGATATGTATCCGTTATTCAAAAGTTTTAATGGTAATTTGGAAGGCCAGAGGTGAATACCTCTGGCCTAGAGATAACCGCCTGACTTTACTTCCTGCTCAATTAACGGAGTAATTGGAGCACGCCTTGCGGCTGTTGGTTGGCTTGAGCCAGCATTGCAGTAGCAGCTTGGGAAAGGATATTGTTCTTTTGGTAATTCATCATTTCTTTGGCCATGTCCACATCGCGGATACGGGACTCGGCTGCAGTGAGGTTCTCGCTGGATGCTCCGAGGTTATTGATAGTGTGTTCCAGACGATTTTGCACAGCACCAAGTTTGGAACGTTCAGCAGAAACATTTTTAATTGCACTGTCAATTGTTGAAATAGCAGCGGTAGCACCAGTGGCAGTTGAGATATCTACGTTATTAACATGCAGACTACTTGTATCCATAGCGCTGATGCCTACGCCAATTGTTTGGTTGGAATTTGACCCAATTTGGAATTTTAACTCATTGGATGCGGAACCTGTAGCATCTACGTCCTGTCTAGTGACAAGAGTAAATGAATCCCCGACCTTAATTGCTGTGGAATCTAAATCTACTTGAATGCCTCCCATGCTTCCGCCTACTGGTGGAATTGTGTCAGCTGCAGCACCATGGGCAGTTAAAGTGGCTTCTGCTGATTCAACACCGGTTGATTCGGGAGTAATTGTGTAGGAATAAGTATCTGTGGATGCATCATAGGATGTAACTTTAACAACAAAAGTGTCATCGGCAGTCACGATACCTGCAGTAGTAGGATCACTGTCAGGTGTAGTAGCGGCGTTAATCGCAACAGTAAATGCTCCTGTTTTACTGGCAACATACACTTCTTCAGCTTTAAACGTATGAGCATCTAAGTCACCGTTTAACAACTTTTTGGTGTTGAACTCAGTATTGTTTGAAATCCTGTCGATCTCTTCCTTTAACTGTCCAACTTCTTTTTGTAACTCAGCACGGTCATCAGCAGTATTGGTATCGTTTGATGATTGAACTGCCAACTCGCGCATCCGCTGCAGAATGCTATGAGTTTCATTCAAAGCACCTTCAGTTGTCTGAATCAAAGAAATGCCATCTTGAGAGTTACGAGCAGCCTGATCCAAGCCACGGATCTGACCGCGCATTTTTTCCGAGATGGCCAAGCCGGCAGCATCGTCACCAGCACGGTTGATGCGAAGACCTGAGGACAGTTTTTCCAGAGACTTTGCTCCGTTAGCATTGTTAGCACTCAAAGACCGATAAGTATTCAGAGAAGCCATGTTGTGATTGATAATCATTTTTATTCCTCCTTGATTTTAATGCCGGGCATCCTTGCCCGTGCATTTGCTGTTACTGGCAGCAAATCGCTTCTTCCCTCCGGCCGGTCGGGGCAGAAGTTATCTGCTGTGCAAGCTCACTATATCTATCGCTGATTGCAATCAATTACCTAAACCCCAAATAACTGATTTTTCAGCGTATATAGTCCAATAATTCGTTTTTTCTTCTGTTTTCTCTGCTTTTTGTCCTTTACATTCTTGAGCAGATCTTTTTTGTTTTTTTATTTCTGATAAGTCAGCTATTTACTTTTGGGTAAAGATTTAAGTACCTCAAGACCTGAAAAATCTTCCGGAATAACAGCTTGTTTATTTTCGGCGGCAATGGCATCAAAGATCTCCCCGCGGTAGATCTTGATCTCTTTGGGAGCCTCAATAGTCAGGCGAACATTATCACCTTTGATTCCAACTACTGTAACCACAATATCATTGCCGATAACAAGACGTTCGCCAATTTTACGGGTAAGTGCCAGCATTTTATTACTCCCCCCCTCTGATTTCAGCCAGCTCTAAGCCGTCAGGAAAGAGTTTATGCCGGATGGAATATTCCGGCTTCTCCAAAATTACCTGTCGGCCTAGCTGGCTGCAGCTGTTGATAATAAGCGGGGCCAGGAGGTTAACAGTCATATCGGCCAGTTTTTCTTTCACAGTGGCAATCAGAAAGACATCAGGAAAATTATCCGGAGTAAGGCCTAATTCCTCAGTTACTTCATCTTCGAGAATAAATTCATAATCTGAAAAAAATTGAAACGGCTCAACCAGCAAAAAGGTCAGATTAGCTTCCGTTGCCGACTGGAGAAAAGAAAAAGGACTTTCCCTGTCTTCTTGCAGATAAACAAAAGACTTTTCCTCGGGAAAACCGGGAATTCCTTGGGGAAACCTGATTAATTGCTCTTCTTTCACATCCAAGGTACCGAATCTGGTGGATTCTATGTTCATTTCATTACCTCCTGTAGACCAGACATCTTAGGCCTGAAATATTTCCTGTTCTTATCTCATATGGAAGGATATTGACTACCAGAATTTCAACTTTCCAGGGCCGGGAATTTTTCCGCGAATAGCCGGAACAAACTATGATAATTGTGCCCCAAAAGCAACTACCTTTAACTAATTAATAAAATCCACCAGGGAAGGCTGAATAATCTTGGCCCCGACAGATAAGGCCGCTTTATAAACATTCTCTGAATTTGTAAAATCAATCATCGTCTTGGCTATATCGGCATCCTGAATATCTGAAAGGTTCTGCTGCAGATTCGAAGACATGGTATTCATTTGTTCCCGCAGCATCGTCATTCTGTTTGTCCGCGCCCCCAGATCAGTAAGATGGGCTATGACATTGTCAATATTACCGTCAATATTTTTCAAAGAGTCTTCCACAGCGGTCGTATCATTGGTCTTTATGGCTGAGCTTAAAGAACTTAAGGTATCAAACATCCCGGATACACCTGTAAGCGGAGTCTTGAACAAGGTTTGGCCATTAACAGAGATAGGAAGAGAGACATTACTGCCAACCTCGAACCTGATCTCCTGATCGTTTCCCTGCCACGTCCAGTTAACTCCATCCCATTTTTGCAGTTCCTTGTCTGTTTGCGTCCCGGAGAAAATATATTTGGATCCTATCTGCGTATTGGCTGCCAGCCGCAGTTGTTCCTGGAGCTGATCCACTTCCAAAGACACGGCATTCCTGTCTTCCGCCGACAACGTTCCGTTTGCTCCCTGAACAGCCAGTTCCCTGACCCGCTGCAACATTGAGGAGATATTCTCCAGGACCCCGTCGCAATTATTCATATACTGTATTGCCTCATCGGCATTATTCTTCCACTGTTCCACTGCCGAAATACTGTTTTTCAGGCGCAAGGCATTCTGGACAGCAACGGGATCATCGGATGGCTTCAAGATCCGGGACCCGGAAGACATCTGATTTTGCAGAATATCCATTCTACCTTGAGCATTTTCCAAATTACGCAAGAGATTTCGACTAAGCATATTATTGGTAATACGCATCCCAATTCTCCTTATCTAGTTATACCCATCCCATTAACAATTGTATCAAGCATATCATCCATCATCGTTACCATCCGGGCTGCCGCAGTATAACTCTTCTGAAATTTCACCAGGTTTGTCATTTCTTCATCAAGTGATACCCCGGAAATTGATTCCCTTTGATTTGAAATTTGGGTTACCAAGGCATCCTGTCCTTCCTTCATCCGGTTGGCCTGCTGGCCATCAACACCGAGTTGGGCAATATTTGCCCCGTAATAGTCACCGAAAGAAGCAGCCGGAACCGGATTCAGATCATCGGCCCCCAAAGGGTCAAAGACATGCTCCTGAATCTGTTCTTGCAAAGCCGTCCAGCCACTGGCCAGAGAGGCAAGGGCTTGGGCAACACGGCCGTCACCGACAACAACTTCTGTCAGGGGACTACCTGAATCATCTGTGTTCAGGCCGGTGACAATCATACCTGAATTCTCCTTGATGAGAGAATTCAAGGTAATTGTGGCCGCTGTAACAGGCGAGGCGGCTGTGGGCGAAGAACCATCCGAGAGAGTGAAGAAATCTATACCGGAGCTCACCGTTAAACCCTGGCCGGTGTTATGCAAAATATTTACAGCCCTGGCAATACCCTGAGCAAGACTATCAAATTGTCCTCTGAAAGTCGGAAGATATGAATCTCTCATCTCAATATTAGCCTGTAAGGAACCCTTTTTTTCGCCCAGATCCAGAGCTGCGCCAGCTTTGGACCCCTCAGCCCAGCAGACAGCAGCAAAGGGCTTACCGTCAGGTCCTGCCGCCTCCGGTTCCTGCAGAAGATTCACCAGGCAGTTATCCACCAGGACCTGGGGCGGGGAAGCACTGTCATTACCTATTATAATGGAATAATTATTTACCTGCCGATCGCTAAAGGCTGAGTCTCTGGTTTCAGTAACACGCACCCCCACCAGGTTTGCCAAGTCATCAACCAGACCGTCCCGTTTATCCCGCAGGTCATTAGGACTGTCTCCCCTGATCTCAGCATTTTTAATCTGAATATTCAGCTCTCTGATTTGCTTGGCATCATCATTGATCTGCCTGATTTTGACTCTGACACTGGCATCCTGATCTTTTTGCAGATCATCTACTTGCTGGGCCATATAATGAAAACTGTCGGTCAGGGTTAGGGCCCTTTCCCGCACTACTGCTCTGGCCCCCATGTTATCCGGATTTTTGGCCAGATCACTCCAGGCATTCCAGAAGTTGCTCAGATCACTGCTTATGCTGTTATCGCTTGGTTCATTAACCAAGCCTTCGATATTCTGTAAAGTCTCCTGCTTCACGGCCCAATACTGCTGTTGGGAAGTTTCCCAGCGGTATTGCCGATCAACAAAGGCATCCCGCGCCCGGACAATATTATCCAAAACAGCCCCGGTTCCCAGGCTGATACTGTGTCCGTTTTCTGTCATGGGCCAGGGAACTGCAGCTTGGATATCAGCAATCTGCCGGGAATAGCCGACAGTAGAAGCATTCGCAATGTTATGCCCTGTAATATCTACAGCAAGTTGCTGAGTTTGCAAGGCGCGGCGTGAAATTTCCAAGCCGAAAAAAGTCGATGGCATGGTACTCTCTCCTGTCCAATATCATAGTAATTGCTTATCCGGTTGACTTAAACTGAGCGGTCCAAGAAATGTGTTCTGCTCCGGGAGACAATATCTTTACGCTGGGGATTGGAATAAGTTGTTCCCTCCTGTTGAGTCAGCAAAGATGAGGTTAAATTAACAATCTTCAAAGCCTGCTGCAATAATTGAGTATTAAATTCATGGACATTGATTAATCTTTTGATAAGATCATCCAGCCTGATTTGAATCTCCAACAGTTCCGGAAAATAAGCGGCCAGTTCTTTTAAAGTGAGTTCTTCTGGAGGCTTGCCTATCGCAAATCCAATTTGTCCTGCCAAGAGAAGACGTTCCTTTTCCAAACGGGAAACCTCCAGCAAAAGTTGTTCTTCACTCAGAGTTATGGTCTCTAATTTGACCAGATTATTGCTGATAAGCGCTTCTTGCTTTTGCTGGGCAAACTCATATAAGGCAGCATATACATCTGCCTGCAATCTCAAATTGTCTTTCAGGTTTTGCAGAATACTTGTCACACCCTTACTCCTTCCCCCTCAGTATTAAACCTTCTTATTTTCAGGGTTGTTTAAGAGCGTTTCGGCAATCTTGCGCGTATCAGGCTTATAAAGGCCTTCAGCCAGCAAGCCCGTTATTTCTTTGACCTTTTCTTCGCTGACAGAAGGGATCTCTTTGGCTTTTTGCACTAAATTCTGATAACCTTGTACCTTATCGGAAACAGTCACCTGATCATTACCTGAGTTTATCGGCTTGCTTTTTATCTGCTCCGTTTTGCCGGTTGCCTGGACACTCCCCACAGGAAAGATTGATGTTCCGTCAACTTTCATCTTAATCTCACCTCAACCTATTTCTATTC
>DATMYJ010000200.1:0-4195 GCA_035561015.1 Desulfitobacteriaceae bacterium
GAATGAAAAAAGAAGAAATAAAGAGAGAATATTCAAACAATTCGGAAAATACCACTAAGATCTTAAAATATGGCGTTTCCAGAGCTTTGACGATCACCGCTAACTGTAGTAAAGTTAAAACAAGCTCCAAGGAATTCCTAAGACGGAAAATCTTCAGAGCCGGAAACGGAAACGGAACATTACAACTGAACTTAAAATCAGTGAACTAAAGATTCACTATATTGGAAAGGGTTCAAAGAAAAAAGTTTAGCGCAGGGCTGGCGACATGGAAGTCATGAAATACAAGAATCCGAAAGGATTCAAGTAAAGTAAGAACGGAAATGAAGTTAAGTGGCGGTAGATGATGAGTAAGTGAATATCCTGGAAGATGAAGGTTTTAGGAGAGGATTGATAATGGGGAACGGTAGTTGAAGGTAATGATAGGGGATCTGTTGATAAAGGTTCGTTGGAGCTTTATTTTTTTGAACAATTGGAGCTTTGTGCCGTCGACAAAGTCGGCGGTTTTCTTTATAGCAGGAATTTAAGGGGTCAATGTGTAATTCATCAGGTAAGAATTTGCTAAAATCAGAGACTGAAGATACTGAATAGACAGAGCAATATATTACTGCAAAACCTGATGAACAAAAATCCATTTCATTTGGAGATATGTGCAATAATGGAGTATATTAGCGGTATAGTTGAAAGAATCACCTATGAAAATGAGGATAATGGCTTCTGCGTGATAAAAATCAGAGTTAAAGGCTTTTCAGATCTCGTTACAATTGTCGGAAGTCTTGCCGCCGTGAATGTAGGCGCAATAATCCGGGCCAAGGGTGACTGGAAGGTAGACAGTAAGTTTGGCAGGCAATTCGTAACCCAGGATTATCGAGAAACTGTACCGGCCACGGTTGCAGGAATTGAAAAATACCTGGGCAGCGGCTTGATAAAAGGTATCGGTCCCGTATTTGCGAAACGTATTACCAGTCATTTCCGGGAAGATACTCTGAGAGTATTGGAAGAAGAGGCTGACTATCTTATCAAGGTGGCGGGAATCGGGCAGAAAAGAGTGGAAATGATCAAGAAAGCCTGGCTTGATCAAAAAGAGATCAAGAATGTCATGCTTTTCCTGCAAAGCAATAAAGTTTCAACAGCTTTTGCCGTTAAAATATACAAAACATATGGCAATGAGAGTATAGAAATTGTCAAAGGCAATCCCTTCAGACTGGCTGACGATATCTGGGGTATTGGTTTCAAGACAGCTGATAAGATTGCTTCCCAAATGGGCTTTGCAAAGGATTCCATTGAACGATGCCGGGCCGGCATTGTATATGTTTTAAATGAACTGGCCAATAACGGGCATTGTTATGCGACTCGGGAGCAATTATTAAAGGAAACGGAAAAGATCCTGGAGCTTGCTGAGCCGGTGATTGACGCAACTCTGGAAAAGATGATTGAGGAAAAGGCCTTGATAAGGGATGAGGGAGAGGCCATATTTCTCCCGCCTTTTTATTATAGTGAAATTGGGGTAGCCGGAAGGATATCGGATATTAACCGTACTCCAAGCTTATATCACCTGGAAAATATTCAGGCTATGATCCGTGAGATTGAGCAAAAAGAGGGCATAAAATTCGATACAGTACAGCAAGAAGCGGTTATGACTGCCGCGGCATCTAAATTTATGGTTTTGACTGGCGGACCTGGCACAGGGAAAACAACGACAACTTTAGCCATAATCAAGGTATTCCAAAAATCCGGAGCAAGAGTGCTGCTGGCAGCGCCTACGGGCAGAGCAGCCAAAAGAATGGCTGAAACTACGGGTATGGAAGCAAAAACTATTCATCGGCTTCTGGAATATAAGCCGCCAAATGGTTATGTGAGAAATGACAAAAATCCCTTGGAATGTGATGTCCTGATCATCGATGAAACTTCTATGTTAGATATCATGCTTATGTCTAATCTGCTGAAGGCAGTGACTGCTGAGACAATAGTGATACTTATCGGTGATGTTGATCAGTTGCCTTCTGTTGGAGCTGGTAATGTCCTGCAGGATATAATTGATTCAGGAATTATTAAGGTGGTCAAACTGACAAGGATATTCCGTCAGGCCCAAGGCAGCGATATTATTATCAATGCCCATAAAATAAACAAGGGCGAATTTCCCAAACTAAAAGGCGGAAAAGACAGTGATTTCTTCTTTATTGAACAGGAAAAGCCGGAGGATGTCTCTCAGACCGTCAAAGAACTTTGCAGTAAAAGGCTTCCGGATTATTATCAGATAGATCCGTTGAATGATATTCAGGTTCTGTGTCCTATGAAAAGAGGCGATACTGGAGCCCAAAACCTGAACTCAGTCCTGCAGGAAGCTCTTAATAAATCGGATGTTTACCTGAAATTTGGAGGGGTTTTGTATAAAACCGGAGACAAGGTCATTCAGATAAAGAACAATTATGAGAAGAATGTATTTAATGGCGATGTTGGGATAATCGTCAAAATTGACCAGGAAGAACGTACGCTGATACTGGATTTTGATGATAAACAGATCGAATATGATGCAACCGAGCTGGATGAAGTAGCCCTTGCCTATGCCATTACTATTCATAAGAGTCAAGGAAGTGAGTTTAAAATTGTCGTGGCTCCATTCACAATGCAGCATTACGCCATGCTGCAAAGGAATTTGTTATACACCTGTGTTACCAGGGCAAAAAAGATAATGGTTCTGGTCGGTTCAAAAAAGGCTGTGAGTCTGGCAGTGAGAAACAACCGGACCACGAAGAGACAAACCCGCCTAGGCGAAAGGCTCATAAACAATTATTCAACTTTCCGAACCGCCAGGCTGCTAAATGTATCGAGTAACTTAACAAATTTGTTGGAAAGAAAGGTGGCTGTGATTATGGGCAAAGCAACACAGGATCTGAAAAAGGAACACGATTCCATTCTGCATGTCCTGAAAATTGTGGACAAAATGATGGCCGCAGAGGCAAAAGAAGATTTGGTTAAACTTCGCTATTATAACGAACTTATCTATTTCCTGCAAATATTTGCGGACAAATGCCATCACGGGAAAGAAGAGAATTTTCTTTTTGAGGAATTAGTCCAAAAAGGCGTTCGCAAGGAAGGCGGGCCGATCGGGGTATTGCTTCAGGAACACAAGCAAGCCAGGGAATATATTGCCCAGATGAATAAGTCCCTGCAAGAAAGGGATCTGGCGAAATTCCAGCTGCTGGCGGCCAAGTACCGGGATCTTTTGCGAAGTCATATAGAAAAGGAAAACAATGTTCTCTTCGTAATGGCTGATGACTTGTTAAATGAGACTGAACAGAATGAGATGTTTGAAAAATTTGAAAATCATGAGGAAAATGTCATCGGACATGGGGTCCATGAGAAATTGCATGCTATGATTCAGAGATGGTCAGCTGAGTTTGAAGTACAATGATTGGAAGAGAGATAGATTACCGCTATCCCCCTGAATGGTATTATCCCAGAGCTCTGAGTAACAACATCT
Organism: Desulfitobacteriaceae bacterium; assembly: GCA_035561015.1. Taxonomy (GTDB): domain Bacteria; phylum Bacillota; class Desulfitobacteriia; order Desulfitobacteriales; family Desulfitobacteriaceae; genus UBA2264. Next base: position 3,482 of record DATMYJ010000200.1, read on the forward strand.
ACAACAGGATGGTAAGTTACCTTTTATTAAACAGACTCAAGAACTGCTTTGGGATCAGGCTTTCAAAATGCATATTTTCATTAGTTATGGGATGCTTGAAAGCCAGGATATGGGCATGTAGTCCCAAGCGGTTAATGGGGCTCTTTGGCCCTCCATATTTTATATCTCCGATAATACTATGCCCGAGGTCTTGCATATGGACACGTATTTGATTCTTACGGCCGGTCTCCAGTTTCACTTCTAATAAAGAATAATTTTTATTCATTTCTGATACCCGGTAATGCGTAACGGCTTTTTGACCCTCATTGGGGGTACTGCTGGAGTACATCCGAAGCGCTTTATTTTCCGTTAACCAAGAGGTGATTGTTCCTTGAGTATTGGTTACCTGACCTTCAATGACGACGGCATAGCTTCGTTCCAGAACAACTTCCTTCCAGGCATTTTGAAGTTTTTTCTTTACATCTTCGCTTCTGGCAAACATCATTACCCCGGAAGTATCTCTGTCTAACCGATGCACAACAAAAATCCGATTTTTAGGATCTCTTTTTTTTATATGCTCACTTAAAATACTATAAGCTGTTTGTTTCTTTTCCTGGTCGGTCGCGATCGAAAGTATCCCGGCCGGTTTTTCTATGACAATAAGATGCTCGTCTTCAAATAAAATCTTGAGTCCTGGGGGCTGCCCTTCTTGAAGGACCTTAGTCCAGTTTATGA
>DATMYJ010000201.1:0-2339 GCA_035561015.1 Desulfitobacteriaceae bacterium
AATTAGGTTAGTATTACCAACATGATATTTACCAAAAGGGAGCGAGGAATGCGGGGATGCATTTGGACGCTTGTCCCCGTAATGAGCTAATAGCGTAACCGGCCGTAAGGGTCGGTTTTTTTGATTTCTGGATACCTCCAAGAGATAGTAGTTATAGATAAATAAAGACAGGAAGTAAAATTGCTGCGCAGGAAGAGGTGGCTAAATTATGTTGATTAAAGAAAGAAGGTGTGACAATGGTTTTTTCAGATTCTTTATTCGACAGGCAGACAACAGCTTTAGGAAAAGTTTTGCTCCTCTGCGGTATCCTTTCTTCCCTGCTTTGGATTAGTGGTGATATAGTCGCCTCCATACAGTACGAGGGCTACAGCTTCGTCTCTCAATCGATCAGTGAGCTGTCGGCTATCGGAGCTCCGACCAGATCGCTCCTCTTTCCGCTTGGGATTATATATGAGATACTTCTATTTACATTCGGACTAGGGGTCTTGACAACCGGCGGTCGAAAGCGCGCCCAGCGCTTCACAGGAATTCTGCTGATGACACACGCGATCGTGGGACTGGTGAGTGTGTTCTTCCCCATGACCTTACGTGGGGGCGAATTAACAATAAGCGACATTATGCATATAATTTTCTATACTTTAATCCCGCTCATTATACTGCTGACCGTGGGGTTCGGAGCCAATATACACGGGAAGAGGTTCCGCATCTATTCGATCGTGACAATCCTGATACTCATTATATGCTGGGTTTTGACAGCTATGGCCTCTCCCCGGATTGCTGCAGGACTGCCTACACCATGGGTGGGAATTTATGAACGCCTTAATGTCTATGGGTACATGCAATGGGTGCTGGTGCTGGCCATCAGTCTCTTGCGGACAGAAAAGGGGTAAGCCTCAATTAACAGCTAACAGCAGAGATATGAATGGGCGGTGATGACTTAAATGAAAAAAGTAACTGCTTTTATCGGAACTACCAGTAAGCAGGCAACTTATCATGCTGTTCAGGAATTTGAGAAATACCTGAAGTCTTATGGCGAAATTGACTTTGAATATATATTCCTGAATGAATACAATCTGGAGTTTTGCCAAGGCTGCAAGTTATGCTTTGTTAAGGGAGAAGAATTCTGTCCTTTGAAAGATGATAGGGACGTACTGCTTGAGAAGATGGAAAATTCGGACGGCGTCATCTTTGCCACCCCCAGTTATGCATTTCAGGTTTCAGGACGTCTGAAGAACTTGCTGGACCGCTTTGCTTATATTTACCACCGGCCAAAATTTTTCGGCAAGACTTTTACCGCCATTATTACCCAGGGCAATCCTTTTGGCGGCAAAGATGTACGAAAATATCTGGAAGGCAGCGGGAAAAATTTTGGCTTTTATGTGACAAAGGGAACCTGTTTATGGACTTTGGTACCAATTCCTGAACAGCGGCAGAAAAAAATATCCCAGAAAATAGAGAAGGCAGCGCAAAGGTTTTATAAGGAACTTAATCGCTCGACCCTGCCCCAGCCTTCACTTTTCCGGCTGATGTTGTTCAGAATGACACGAACCAGCATTAAGTCACTTGATGACCGGTATCGGGATTATAACTATTATAAAGAAAAAGGCTGGTTTGAGTCTGATTATTATTATGATATAAATTTAGGGCCAATAAAAAAATTGGCAGGGTATTTATTTGATTACTTAGGGCGGCTGATAGCAAAACGTATGTAAAATCTTAAAAACTGTGAAATCAATAATCTTCGCTTAGTTCAGGGAAAGGATGATAGAAATGGGAATATTCGGGAGTAAGGCGGCAAAGGACACGAAGGAGATCCCACCGATATGCGATATCGATATTACACGTTATCTTGGCACTTGGTATGAAATTGCCAGGCTTCCGCATGCCTTTGAAAAAGGCTTGGATAATGTGACTGCTGCATACACGCTGAAAAGTGACGGGAAGATTGAGGTAATAAATACTGGCTTCAAAAACGGAGAGAAAAAGATAGCCAAGGGAGTTGCCTGGATACCCGATAAAAGCTGTCCTGGAAAACTTCTGGTTAGTTTTTTTCGGCCATTCAAAAGTTTGTACAAGATTATTAAACTGGACGAAGAAAATTACAGCTATGCCGTGGTAACAAGCAGCATCAAGGACTATCTGTGGATTTTGAGCAGAGAACCCAAGATCAGTGATGAATTATTCAATAACTTGATCTCTTATGCATCCTCTCTGGGGTTTGATGCTTCAAAAATTATTAGAGTTAGCCAGGACAGCAATTATTTATCATAAACATCCAGCTATTAGTCGGACTGTCGGGTTCAATCCTGCTTAATTTGCGCTCATGATGTATCCATATG
>DATMYJ010000202.1:0-2630 GCA_035561015.1 Desulfitobacteriaceae bacterium
GCCGATCTGCAGGATCCACCAGAAATGATTGTTGACTTTGTCCGAAAGTGGGAGCAGGGCAACGAGATTGTTGTTGCGATCAAGAACAAAAGCATGGAAAATAAGCTTATGTATGCGATACGTACGATGTATTATCGAGTACTAAAGCAGATGTCCGATATTAACATATTTGAAAATTTTACCGGTTTTGGACTATACGACAAGAAAATCATAAGGATACTCAAGGAGATCAACGATCCATATCCGTTTTTCAGGGGGATTATTTCAGAACTTGGATTCAGAGTTGCAACGGTCAATTATACACAACCGAGAAGGGAACGGGGTATAACGAAAAACAATTTCTTCACCTTGTATGATATGGGGATTCTTGGGATTATCAGCAATTCAAAAGTGCCTCTCCGTATTGCCACTTTTTTTGGGTTCATACTTTCTTTCGTCAGTTTTCTTGCTGGGCTGGTCTTTTTAGTCGGCAAGATACTTTTCTGGGACAATTTTCAGGCCGGCATCGCACCGATGCTTATTGGTAATTTCTTCCTGTTTGGTGTTTTGCTCTTTTTTATTGGACTCCTTGGTGAGTATGTCGGAGCTATTTACACGCAGGTATTGGCAAGGCCAAGGGTATATGAGCTGGAACGAATCAATTTCGAAGAAAAAGATGGCCCTGCTTCTTGAGTAAAGGCAGCTTAATCAGCTCATTGCTGTTAGATTGACGTCGCGAGCTATCTTTTAATTGTTTGATCGAAGCTCAATATTTACATATATCATGGAGCAACAGGCAGTTTCAAAACCATCAAGGTCTGGTTCTGATGAGTTATTATAGCTCTCGTGAACCAATGAAAACGCATCAACGGATAAGCAGACTAATCGCTGCGATCATGGTTATCATTGTCCTGGTGATTTATCAGGCGTTATATGCATTATCATTTTTTCCGATTACCGAAGGGTGGTTTTCCGAATATGGGATATTGATCCGTTCCGGAAAAGTTCCATATCGTGATTTCCCGTTCTTGATGACACCGCTCTATCCAGCTTTAGTTGCGGTTGTACAGATTATATTCGGTGAAGGGTTCTTACCGCTCAGAATAATTGGTGTGGTGGTGACGACCGGCATAGGGCTTTGCCTGTGGATGATTCTCTGCGAGTTTTTCAATCCTTGGCCAAGCGCTTTTGGGGCAGTTGTGGCGAATATCTACTATCAGTCTGGCGTGGCATATATCGGTTACGATTTTACGCAGGTCGTGACACTATTTTTGCTTCTCGGGGCATACTGCATGATACTGGATATCGGTGCTACAGTGAGCATCCGGTCCAGAAGTCTGATGAACCCAGCTTTTTTTGCGGGCCTTTTTCTGTCTGCTGCAGTGATGATAAAGCAGTCGAATGGTGGAGTGGCTGCGCTTGTTCTCTCAATATTCTATACATTCATTACGGTAAGAGTGCATGACAAAAAGCAGTGGACTGTCAGGTTACTGCATTTCTTGTTGGGACTGTTTTCGGTCACAGGCATAGGTATCTTTATTATTGCGCTGAACGGCGCATTGGGTGAATTTTTCCAGCAGGTAGTGCTGGACGCTATCCGCGCCAAAGGCGGAACCAGCAAGATATTTACAGCATGGATCAGTGGTATCATGACCAGTCCATCTCTGATCGCTCAAGCGCATGAGCTATTCGTTGATGTTGCAGTGATCATGGCGATAACTGGGCCGCCCTATATCCTGTTTCAGATCATGAGACACCGAATAAAAGGACCAATAAACATAAAAGCGTCAGTTGGTGTATTTGGTATACTTACCAGTATAGCCGGTTTGCTGATGGTTGCCGCTCTTGTTTTCCAGCTGAGATATAGAGGTCTTATTTTTAGTATTGAAATCAGGGATCAGGGAGCGCTGGTATACAACAACGTGATTCTGATGTCCCTGGTTGTGTATTTGGTCGGGACGATCATCACAACCGGTTATCTCATGTTCAGAGTATCGGCAGGGGCCGGAAAAATGCTGATGCTGTTCTCATTTGGGCTGGCGCTCATGGTTGCCAATGGAACTTCAGCGGGACTGTCTGAAATCAGTTCTTTTGTAGGATTGGGTGTGGCGATCTCTTTTCTGATGACTTTGTCGGCACCGTTCATAATTCCTTCAATAGTTCCGATAGGTATATCGTTGCTGCTTTTGTCATTTTTAGTCGAAAAGAAATATGAAATGCCCTATGCGTGGTGGTCGATAACAACACAGGATGTCAGAAAACCATTGATGCGAATCGAAAACCACAAAATACTTGGTGATATATGCATGGAGAAAGAGAAGTTTGATAACCTTGAATCAATAGTATCCATTATCCGGGAGAAGACCGCTCCTGAAGATCGCTTGTATGTATTTCCGCATATGCCAGTCTTTAATATGATGAGTAGTCGGCTACCGTATGAAAATATTGTGGTGAGCTGGTTCGATTTTATGAGCGAGCGAGCAGGCGAGAAACTATTGGAAAATCTTGGCAGAAATCCTCCGAAAGCACTGGTGATAGCGAGGTTGAAAGAAGATGTATATTTAGCTCATGAAAGATTGTTCAATAATAATAAGCCATGTGTTCAGCGTAAAGTTATAAAAGTAATTGATGCGCTTGTAGGTGATGGTAGG
>DATMYJ010000203.1:0-3531 GCA_035561015.1 Desulfitobacteriaceae bacterium
GATAAATATTTAACTGATTTCACCTTGATTCTTTGTTCATATTGCTGTGCTTGTAGCCATAGCTAAAATAAACAATTATGCCGATAACCAACCAAACCGCAAATCGGATCCAAGTGAGGCCTGGCAGTTTGAGCATCAGGAAGAAAGAGAATAAAACAGCAAATGCCGGTATAACGGGAACCCAGGGGCAACGAAAAGCACGGGGCATATCTGGTTTCAGCCTGCGTAATACAATAACGGCAATGGATACAAAGATGAACGCTGCCAAGGTACCGATATTAACCATTTCTGCAGCAATATCGATTGGCATGAATGCTGCTATAATGGCTACAATTATACCGGTTATCCAGGTAATCTTATAGGGAGTTTTATACTTGGGATGGGTGTAGCAGAATTTTTTAGGCAATAAGCCATCGCGGGTCATAGCATAAAACACCCGGGTTTGAGCATAGAGCATAACCAGAAGAACTGTGGTGATGCCGAAAAGGGCACCGAAAGAGATGATGCCTGCTGCCCAATTCTGGTTAATCAATTGTAAAGCATAAGCTACAGGAGCGGAAACATCCAAAAGTGTATATGACACAATCCCAGTCAGCAAAGCTGCAACAAGAATATAAAGAATTGAGCAGATTATCAGAGAAGCAATGATCCCTCGGGGTAAATCTTTCTGGGGATTTTTTACTTCTTCAGCAGCCGTTGAGACTGAGTCAAATCCGATATAGGCAAAGAAGACAATAGCTGCGCCTTGAAACACACCATTCCAGCCAAAGGGTATAAAAGGATGCCAATTAGCCGGTTTGATAAAGAAAATTGCCACGAGGATAAATATCACGACGGATAATAATTTGACAAAGACCATAGTGTTATTAATTCTGGCACTCTCCTTGACTCCTGTTGATAGGAGCCAGGTAATCAATAGAACAATAACCACGGCTGGTATGTCGATCTGAACACCAGATCCGGCTGAGAGAGTGGTCCAGGCAGGCAAGTTTAGGCCAAAGCCCTGCAATAATTTGATAAAATATCCCGACCAACCGATGGCTACAGTACTGCAGGCCAGAGCATATTCCAGCATCAGATCCCAGCCGATAATCCAGGCAAATAACTCACCCAAAGAAACATAACTATAAGTATAGGCGCTGCCGGCCACTGGAATCATAGAAGCAAACTCAGCGTAAACCAGGGCAGCAGAAGCGCAGACAATACCGGATAAAACAAAAGATAGGACTAGCGCTGGGCCCGCATATTTTGCTGCTGCAACACCGGTTAAAACAAAAATTCCAGTGCCGAGAATGGCACCTATGCCAAGAGCCGTGAGGTCCAGAGCATTCAGACATCTTCTCAAACCATTTTTTTTTTGTGAATCCAAAAGCAACTGCTCAATAGATTTCTTTCTGAAAAGATCCATAAAATTCTTCCTTTAAACCCCACTGACAAGCAAAATTGGGGCAGTTTATTCTTCTCTAACTTATACTCCGCTGTTAAGGTAATTTTGCTGACGAGGGAAGTAAACCATCTGAAATAATTGTTGCTTTGATTTATACGCATCCGCGATCGTATCTGATGATGAAATTTTCGTCGCCCTTAAACGTCTAAATATTTAGCTTTTATGCTTTTTAAGGCTTCTTCTGCTTCTGCAGCGATTCGGCGCACGATTTCAGCAGCTGGTAACACCTCATGCACTAAGCCAACCGTCTGACCAGCCCAAGGTATGAACTCTTCCATCCTGCCCTGCTGGATAGCAGCTATCACCTCGCCACGCAAGACCTTAGCTTCCTGCTCAGTTATCTCGCCGTGTTCCTGCCATTTCTCAATGAATGGGGTATGGATCGCGCGAGGAACAGTCTCGTAAGCCAGAGGATTCCAGGGGAAGATCTTGTTCCATACTTCTACCTTGATTGCATCTTCAGATTTGGCTGATATTATAACCTGCTTCCAGTTGTTGCTAATGGGTGCTTCTAATGAAGCCAGGAACCTAGTCCCCAGATTGACTCCCTGCGCACCAAGGACAAGCGCTGCAGCGAGTCCAAGACCATCGGCAATTCCCCCAGCTGCTACGACTGGTATTGGACGAACAGCGGCAACTGCCTGAGGAATCAAAACCATCGCAGCAACTTTTCCGCCAAACCCACCTGCCTCACTCCCTTGTGCCACTATTATATCAACGCCCCGTGCTGCTGCTTGTTCGGCTTGCTGCACGGTAGTTACCTGATGCATGACCAGACTGCCAACGGCATGCGCACGCATGACAAAATCACCCGGGTCGCTAAGAGCAAAAGAGATTAACGGTGGTTTGGCTGCCAGAATAGTAGTGAATATTTCTTCATTTACTTGTGATAAGGTGTAATTCACCGCAAATGGACGGTCGGTCAGTTCCCGTATCCGCGGCAATTCCTCCCCTAGACTTACTGCAGGTCGTGGCCCATCAGGCTTCATATAGTTCCCGCTGTTGATATTCTTCCAACTCAGACTCTCAACAGGTCGAAGCCCAGTGCCTAGGCTGCCCAGGCCACCGGCGTTCGAAACAGCGGCAACCAGTTCGGCCGAGGTAAAAACTCCCATTCCAGCCTGGATAATGGGCAACTCAATACCAAGAAGATCGCATAATCCAGTACGCAGCATAGTTTCGCCCCCATTCTTCCTTTAGTTATCTGCCACACCACAGGCGTCAGTATCATCATTTATTCTTATCTGAGTACCTGATGGAAATATGTGTTGCATCACAAAATGGTTTGTTGGCAGACTTACCGCAACGGCAAAGAACATAGCGGTTTCTGACCTCATAGGTAAATCCCTCTGCTGATTCAAGCGGAATGTTACCTTTAACAGAAATTCCTCCGCTTACACCTTTTTCTGGATCCTGAATGATATTAATAGCTGGCTCATATGCTGGTTCGAGCGTTTTTCCACTTTTGTCTATGGCCACCAATCTCCCTGCCGGGCATTCACCGGCGCCCTGTATTGCTTCTTCTCTATTCTCTTCATTACCCGAGTTTTTCGCAAGAACCCACACAGTTCCAGCTTCCCTGTGACAAAAACGGGAAAGAGCGCATCTATGATCATCCCTTAGATCAATACCGGCACCTATCAGAAATTGAGCCCTGTCTTCATATTTGTCTCTGGATGCAGTTTCAGTACCGATAAAACCGGTCTTTTTTTCGGAGCAATCACAAAAAGGCGCATTTTTTGTTTTTCCGCAACGGCAAAGAGTATATTCCTCAGACTGCGGCAGCTCACGTCCCTCTTTAAATTCATATCCCTTTCCCTTTGGAACTATTATTTTCTCAGACAATGGCACATTGCCCGTTACGATATAGGGCCCATTTTTTACTATTTTAATCTTTTTGTTCTGCTTTGCTTTGTCCATAATATCTCATCACCTTTTCATATTCATTACTGATCACACACTAATTTAATCCTTCATTTATCATCCGACACGAATCACGCAACAAAAATGATAATAACAAAAACCGACCTTGTTTGGTCGGTTACGCAATTTGCTCAGTGCGAGGAAAAGCGTCTGAATGCACC
>DATMYJ010000204.1:0-3404 GCA_035561015.1 Desulfitobacteriaceae bacterium
ATTTAATAAGCTTTAGAATATTTTTCTAAATTAGCTGTTCTTCTTAATAATTTTCCATCCTTCACTTTTACAGGATAGATCAATTTTTCTATGACCCCTCTTGAGCTCTTCAAGAGGGGTTTCTTTTGAGGGTGCAAAATAAGGCTGGACGCCCTTCATAATGACCCTCTACCCAAAAACGTGGTCCACCAATACCGAGAAAAATTCTATAATATTCCCCTCCGGATCAGTTAATCTAAAAAATCATCATCCATAATGCTAGGGTATGTAAGATCTATGCTGATTACCTTGCTGTCAGGTTTTATTTCCGGGCGTATCGTTCCTGCTTCAGTATTAAACTTGAAAGATAACGCGGCAGCACCCTCAACTTTGAAGATTCCATACAATTTACCGCCATGAACGCTTTCGGGCTCTATATACTTAGGTCTGTAAATCTCAAATACTTTGGCTGCGCTATCACCTATTTTGGCGCCTAAATTGGTTTCTGCTGTAGGAAAAGTTGTCATGATCTCCCATACTTTGCCTGTATTTTGGCCCATAAACACCTCATATCCCTTTAGATAGGTCCAACGGTAAACAGGTTCAGGAAAATTCATGGTTGCTTCCTCGGGCGGGGTTTGTATGTAATCATTGCCTAATGCCGCTATTACCTGCTCCCTGGTATCTTTAAGATGTACCCCGGATATGCTGGGTCTGATATTTTGGGTAGTCTTATGGCTTTGCTTACCTTTATCATCAATTTCTAGATAGCCAATATTTCCTAGTACATCCCAATATTCGACTTTGTAGATATAATTTTTAGTATTCCAAATATACTCGCCATTAGCCTGCCCCAACTCATAGACTTGGAGAGATCCCCAACTTTCCCCGTAATCATGTTGTTCAAATCCGTAAGCTAAAAACATGCTGTCTGCGCTCCAAACTGGAACATCAAGGCTTTTGATTCTATCTCCTTCTGGCATTAAAGTGCCAGCATTAAATACACTGTTGAAAACGCCTTCCCCGAGATTTTCACTGATTAGAAAAAATTTACTGTTAGGCGACCATGTGAATCCTAGAAAGCTTGGGGATACGTCACTAATCAATTTAGCTTGCTCTTCGCTTACCTTCCATGCATAGACTTCATTGGAGCCTGCTTTTTCTGGGTTCCCCTTCTGAACATATAAAACAGTTGTTTCATCTGGAGACCAGGTAATCTGGGATATTTCTTTATTTGAGTTTAAGACATTCGTTATTGCTCCTTTGGCTTTGCTATTATTGCCATTTTGCGCAACCGGATTCAGAGGTTTCGAGCAGCCTGCCATAAATACCAGAAAAATAAACACCGATGCTAACAGATAGCACTTTCTTACGATCACTTTCTTCATACTCTTCCTCCTATCAATACCGATCGTACTTAATAATACGCACTACCACGATCATTCCTGCAACAATAACCTGCAACAATAAATAGTAGCGATTAAATTATTGGAGTTGCAATATTATCCAAAACTCTTGTTAGGATATTAGATATATGAACATTAGCTTCCCCTAGTTCCCGGGTACGTTCCTTAACAAAATTCTTGGCCTGAATAATGCTCATATCCTAATAAGTTGGCTGAATAGAGCATTCTTGTTAAGTTCCAAGCAAAAAATGTATTCAAAGAGTTCTGCTTGCCTGATTTTTTCTTCGATAATAGCGGCAGCTTGGCCTTCGAAGTTGATATAGCGCTTGTATTCGCTGTTGCCGATTAGCTCTTTCCCGCTGCCGTTTTTAGTTTGGCCCGGATTTTTCTTCAATCTGCTGGCGGTCGGCCTTATCCCGCTTACAAATTGAAAAGCTGGAGCCAAGTAATTATACCTCGCCCCAACTTTTATCATAGAATCTTTAACTACTTGAATCAGTTTCACAACCCAAATCCTTTGGTATATCTATCTTTTTTGGCAACTAAAAAAGGAGTACCTCCCCAATATCTCGAAAAGTGTAAGTGACCAAACTAACACCGAGAGGTGGGAAAGGAGTACTCCCGATGTTTAATATTCGCCAAGAAAGTTTGTTTTCCTTGGAGGAAATATTAGAAATGTCTCCCAAGGAATCGTATGCTCTTCTTTTTAGCTCTTTAGATATTTACCCGCTATTAAAGGCTGTTTCCAAGAAAGCCTTATCCGGGGCCCCAGTTCAATTGAATTATTCAGCCATGATCTATTCCTTGCTCATTCGAATCATTGAAAGAATTCCTACGGTCAAGGATTTGCGCAAACGGCTAAAGAATAGCCTGGAGTTCCGGTTTGACTGTGGATTCACTCTTGCAGACTCCATTCCCAGCGAAGCTTCCTATAGCCGGATGATCCAAAAGATCCAAGCATCCTCTGCTTTGGCACAATCCCAAAATGATTTGCTGTATCAAGCATTTCAGGAAGGATTCATCGCTGGAGATTGTGTGGCAATTGACGCCACACATATTGAAGCAAGAGATCGCAAGCCAGACAAGAAAAAGGAAGCAGAGGTTCCTGTTGAGCAAACTCCCAAAAAACGAGGCAGAAAACCTAAAGCTGAAAGGGAAAAATGGCTCAAAGAACAACAGGAGTTGGAAGAGAATCGTCCCCTTTTCGAGAAGAAGATTGAAGCTCAACTTCCGTATAGTTTTTCAGAGTTAGAGCAGCAAATTCCACAAAGTCCGCAATGGGGCATCAAAAAGAATTCTGAAGGGAAAAATGTTTTCTGGTACGGATTTAAAGCTCACCTCCTTGTAGATTGTAAAAGCCAATATATTTTAAGTTCTTTACTCTCTGCGGGAAATGTTAATGACGGTAAAATGGCCATTCCGCTGCTTAAAGCCTTGAGTGAAATCCATCCTTATTTGAAACCTTCATATGTGCTTGCTGATGCAGGCTATGATTATAAGCCAATTTACCAGCAAGTCAACAAGATAGGAGCAAGATCTCTCATCGATTACAATCCGCGAAATGAGCAGATCCCCGAAAACAGGGATAAATACTTCCGTCCCCAGTGCCAGAATGGTCATTCATACCGCTATGAAAGCTATGACCCACAATATAACACGATAAAATATACTCAACCCAAAGAATGCAAGGAGTGTCCCTTAAGGGAGAGCAACATTTGTCAAAGAGTGTTCAAGATCAAACTTTCATCAGATCCCAGAAAGTACACTGTGCCAGCCAGAGGAAGTGACAGTTACTTCAATCTTTATAAGCAGCGAACGGCGGTAGAACGCGTAAATGCTTATCTCAAAGAATATTTTCAGTTGAACAACATCCGTCATCGAGGAAAACTTGCCCAAGTTGATTTTCAGTTCTCAATCTTAGCGTATACTCTTTGTAAACTAGCCGTAGATCGTTTAAATAAATCTACCAGAATTGCCGCTTAAGTTTCAAAAAACTATCAAACCAAAATTCTGATGGTC
>DATMYJ010000205.1:0-2726 GCA_035561015.1 Desulfitobacteriaceae bacterium
TTCTGTATCTGCTATTATAAATATTGAGGTGAAATCCCATGAGCAACAACTTTTTAGAACCTGTGGATTATTGTGGTTGCGGTGATATAGGCTACCTGACAACACGGTCTCTGACCATAGCTTTAATACAGGGCCCAGGTAAAATCAATAATGTTCCTGTTTATCATTGCCGGACTGCTGCATGTCCGAAATATACCATTCCCCTTAAGGTGGCGCACCGCCTCGATGAGTTGGCTGAAATAATGGAAGCTGCCCAGAATAGAGAAATGAATTTTTACTGGGAAACAGCTGTCGCTGACAGCGAAGACGACAATGCCGAAAAACTGGTCTGCTTACAGGCCTTCCTGCTCAAACTGGAGGGCAGGGTATACGAAGATGCTAAATCAATACTGCTAATCCCGGGGCAGGCTGTTATTTTTCATAGTCTGAAGGATTATTCCGAGTATTATATCCTGCAGTGCGATCCCGAAGAGAACTCTTCCGCTCTCTGTCTGTCCTTAGCGAAATTCCATCACGATAAAAAAGATCTCACCCTAGCCGACTTCCATAAACTGGCTGAAGAAGGTCTGGTTAAAGAGTTAGGTGTTTTTGCCTTCGAGGATGTTGAAGAGGTTCTGGAGGAAGAATTCGGTAATATTGTCTGATACCCTGTTTTTCAGGCCAGCTTCTCTCCACGTCCTGCTTAACACCCGTTTACCTGTTTTTATCTTTTTTCCCTTTGTTCTTGACAGGCAAAACCCTTTCTCTTATTGTTTGTTCCCTCCTGCTCTGCTTTCCCTTTTTTCTGTCCCTCCCGCTTGCTCTCTGCTCACTATTTAGTTCATCCTGACTATTAGATTTTATTTTCCGCGGTTTAATTAAACACTTGGGACCAAATCCAATCAAATCTTCCCGGTGTGCCAGGATTAAAGCCTCTTTGACCAGCTCATAATTTTGCGGACTTCTGTATTGAATCAGGGCCCTTTGCATAGCCTTTTCGTGTAAACTACCGGGGACGTACAATTTCTCCATAGTGCGAGGATCCAGTTCTGTATAATACATGCAGGTTGATAAAGTCCCGGGAGTTGGTATGAAATCCTGGACCTGCTCCGGATTAACCTTCATTTCCCTGACATATTCCGCCAGCTCAATGGCCTCTCTCAAACTGCTTCCCGGATGAGATGACATCAGGTAAGGAATCAAATACTGCTCCTTTCCTATTTTCAGATTAATCTTTTGGAAACGGCGGACAAAATTCTCATAAACTTGTTTTCCCGGTTTACCCATGTATTTTAAAACAGCAGCACTGACATGCTCAGGTGCTACTTTCAGTTGTCCGCTAATATGATGTTGGCACAATTCCAACAGTAAATCCGACTTCCGGTCAGCCAAAATAGTATCATAACGGACACCCGAACGCACAAAAACCTTCTTGATCCCGGGCAACTCCCGTAAACGACGCAACAGGTCGATATATTCACTCTGATCGCTGTCTAATTTCTCGCACGGCTGAGGAAAAAGGCACTGGCGCTGAGGGCATGTTCCTCTGCTTAGCTGCTGCTGACAAGAGGGATGACGGAAATTTGCCGTCGGCCCTCCAACATCATGGATATAACCTTTGAAATGTGGATGTCTGCTTAAGCGTTCTGCTTCCCTGATTATTGAGGCCTGACTCCTGCTTTGAACAATTCGACCCTGATGAAAAACCAGGGCACAAAAAGAACAGCCGCCGTAACAGCCTCGGGAACTGACTATGCTGAATTCCACCTCTTCTATGGCCGGCACGCCTCCCATCTCCTGATACCGGGGATGATAAGTACCCATATAAGGCAGGGCATAAATTCTGTCCATCTCAGCCCGGCTTAAGGGACTTGCGGGAGGATATTGCAGCACTCCTTCACGATCATGTTTTTGATACAATGTTTTCCCGCGCACAGGATCCTGTTGCTGATACTGGACCCAAAAAGCCTCAGCATAAGAGTGTTTGTCATTCTGCACCTGCTGGTAATCAGGCAATACTATGGCCCCTTCAGCAGGTTCATTTCTCCAGGGAACTACCGTTCCCGGCACACCCTGAATCTGCTGAATACTTTCTCCGGCTGCCAGACGCCTGGCAATTTCCGCAATTGGCTTTTCACCCATTCCATAGACCAGCAGCTCGGCCTGACTGTCTAAAAGCAAGGAGCGACGCACCCGGTTACTCCAATAGTCATAATGAGCAAATCGTCTCAGAGAAGCTTCTATGCCCCCGATAATTACGGGAACCCCAGGTAAAGCCTCACGGACACGATTAGAGTATACTATGGTTGCCCGGTCGGGACGCAGCCCTGTTTGGCCGCCAGGTGAATAAGCATCTCTGGAGCGTTTCTTCCTGGCCGCTGTATAATGATTAACCATGGAATCCAGATTACCGCCGGCTATCAAACAGGCCAGTCGCGGTTTTCCCATAATTCTGAAAGCATCTAGATTTTGCCATTCCGGCTGAGCTATAATTCCTACTCTGTAATTGAGATTTTCCAAAACCCTGGCGATAATTGCTGTTCCAAAACTCGGATGATCTACATAAGCATCTCCGGATATTATTAAAAAATCAAGTTCACTCCAGCCGCGTTTTCTCATATCGGCGATATTGACCGGTAAAAAACCGGAATTGCACACTCTTGCTTACCTCCAAAACTGCCTTGCGGACTTTCTGCAAAGAAATTGATTCTCACCTCATTGGAGTGAGAGTCAACTATGAGAATCAG
>DATMYJ010000206.1:0-3123 GCA_035561015.1 Desulfitobacteriaceae bacterium
GTTTTGCAGAGTCTGTTCAGAGTATTTTCCGAAGGAATTTTTCGAAAATTAACCGATATTTTCTGGGAAAGAGATGAATGACGCATTATGGCAATTATGGAAAAAGAAAATATTAAGGCAGTTACAGCTGAAATAATCCATGGCTTGTCTATTCCTGAGGTTTATGACACTTTAGCAACACGCGCGCAAGGCCTGACTAAGTCTGAGGCAGAGGCGCGCCTTCAAGACTATGGCCTTAATGCTATAGAAGAAATTAAAGGCAAACCGCTGGCCTTGAAATTCTTATCGAACTTCACGCACTTGATGGCTATGCTCCTTTGGGTCGGAGGCCTTGTAGGCTTTGTAGCGCAGATGCCTGAATTGGGTATAGCAATCTGGATGGTCAATCTTATCAATGGCGTGTTCAGTTTTTGGCAGGAATACCGGGCCGAAAAGGCCACTGAGATGCTGCGCAAGCTGCTCCCATTCCATACTTCATGTATTACGGGAGGGGGAAGAGCAGAGCATTCAGGCTGAAGAATTGGTTCCTGGAGATATTATCTTATTATCTGAAGGTGATCGAATCTCTGCCGATGCCCGCTTGGTAGAGGCCAGTGATTTAAGCGTTGATCAGTCCACCCTCACTGGCGAATCAGACTCGGTACGCAAAACAAAAGACGTTATTCTGCGGACAGGGATTGCCATTGCCGAACAGGCCAACCTGATTTTTGCCGGGACCAGTATTGCAGTTGGAACCGGGAAAGCTGTTGTTTTTGCTACCGGCATGAACACGGAATTCGGTAAAATAGCCGGCTTGACTCAGAAACAGGAGGACGAGCCCAGCCCGCTGCAAAAAGAGTTAGCGCGGCTTTCTCAGAACGATATCCATTATGGTGTTTGGTATAGGAGTTGTTTTTTTCGCAGCTGCCGTGCTGATCGCTAATATAAACATAGCCGAGAGTTTTATTTTTGCCATGGGTATGATTGTTGCTTTTGTTCCGGAAGGTTTACTGCCTACTGTAACTTTGTCCTTAGCTATGGGCGTACAGCGCATGGCCAAACGCAATGCTTTGATCAAGCGCCTGTCCTCTGTGGAGACACTGGGCTGTACAACCGTTATCTGCACAGATAAGACTGGCACCCTTACCAGGAATGAGATGACCGTGAATAATATATGGATGGTCGATCAGCAATTCAGAGTAACAGGGACCGGCTATGCTCCGGATGGCCACATATTAAAAGACGAACAACCCAATACCCAGGATACCAATCGCGCTTTGCGTGAAATATTAGTCGCCGCCGCTCTCTGTAATAATGCTCACCTGGTGCCACCTGATGATGTTTCTTCTCAATGGACCGTTTTGGGCGATCCAACGGAAGCTGCTTTGCAGGTTGCTGCCCAAAAAGGCGGTTTAGACCTGGCGGCAGAAGCCCGGCAATATCCTCGTTTGCGCGAACTGCCCTTTGAATCTCGTCGTAAACGGATGAGCACCATTCATCAAATTAATGATCCTACCTCGGAAGCGGCTAAGATTGCTTTTGTGAAAGGCGCCCCCAAAGAAGTTTTGGGTCTATGCACTCAAGTTCTCCGGGATGGGCAGGAGCAAGTGCTGAATGAAAACCTTTGTACGCAGATTATAGCTGCCAATGATGAATATGCCGGCAGTGGTCTGCGCGTCTTAGCTGTTGCCAGGCGTTGGCTATCCAATGACAAGATTCCGAATAATATTAGTGCGTATACATCTGAAATTATTGAGAAAGACCTTACCTTTCTGGGCTTGATTGCCATATCGGATCCGCCGCGTGCTGAAGTCGCAGCTGCTGTTGAAAAGTGCCACAACTCTGGAATACGCATCATAATGATCACAGGTGATTATGGGCTGACAGCTGAAAGCATCGCCAGGCAAATCGGCATTATCAAAAGTGAGCGACCGCGCATCCTAACCGATACGGATCTGGAAAAGATTGATCAGGAGGCTTTGAAAGCAGCCTTGCGCGAGGAAGTAATCTTTGCCCGTGTGGCTCCTGAGCGCAAACTGCAGGTAGTCAAAGCCCTTCAGGAAATGGGACATGTGGTTGCAGTTACCGGCGACGGGGTAAATGACTCGCCAGCGCTCAAGAAAGCTGACATTGGGGTGGCGATGGGAATTGCCGGAACCGATGTGGCTAAAGAAGCTGCCGATATAATTCTGACCGATGACAATTTTGCCTCGATCGTTAATGCCGTAGAAGAAGGCCGCGCAGTCTATAATAACATTCGCAAGTTTGCCGTCTATGTTTTTAACAGCAATATGGCGGAAGCAGTACCGTTCATTCTGTATTTGTTCTCGCGCGGAGGAATCCCCTTGCCGCTTACTATTATGCAGGTGCTCTCCATAGACCTGGGAACAGATATGGTGCCTGCAATCGGTTTGGGAGCCGAACATCCTGAATTCGGAATTATGAATAAACCGCCTCGGTCACAAAAAGAACATTTGTTCACCAGAAACCTGATAATGCGAGCTTTTTTTTGGTATGGCCTGATCGAGTCGATAGCAGGCATTTCAGCTTATTTTTACTTAAACTGGCTGAATGGCTGGCCGGCTGTAAGGCTGGCAGACGGTGGTACAGTCTACCGGATGGCGACGACAATGACTTTGGCCGCCATAGTTGTTTCTCAGATTGGGGCAGTATTCGGCTGCCGGACAGAGCGGACTTCAATTTTTAAAATCGGTTTTTTTAGCAACAAAATAGTTTTGCTCGGGATTGCCGTCGAACTGGCGTTACTTTGTCTGCTGACTTATACGCCGTTTTTGCATAATCTTTTCAATACTGCCCCGTTAGGCTTGCGCGAGTGGTTATTTCTGGCAATATGGGCACCGATCATATTTCTGGCAGATGAGCTGCGTAAAAAGTTCCTGCGAAAAAAAGAGCAGTTAGGCGCTTGACTGGGAGTCCAGCTATTAGTTTGCTATGCCAGGGAATCAAAGAAAGAGGTGCGATGGTTATTGTACCTTCGTCTGTAGTTGAAACAATGGGATTGGGGGCCGTAACCGGTTTGACAAGTCTGGCTTCAACAGTCGAGATTCCTAAAGAGTAACCATTTTGTCCGGCAGTTAAAAAACCACCTTTGCTAAGAGTATTTCAACAAAGGTGGTTTTATTC